>DASUGV010000312.1:0-3682 GCA_036273835.1 Rhodocyclaceae bacterium | reverse complement strand
GCTTCGTCGGTCTGTTCACCATTGGGGGCTTGACGGGTTTGTTCCTCGCGTCTCTCGAATTGGACGTGCATCTCACGGACACCTATTTCGTCGTCGCTCACTTCCATTACATCATGGTCGGCGGTTCGGTGATGGCTTACTTCGGCGGTCTGCATTTCTGGTGGCCGAAGATCACAGGCAAGCACTATCCGGAGACGTGGGGACGCATCGCTGCCGGGCTAATTTTCATCGGTTTCAACATCACATTCTTTCCGCAGTTTCTGCTCGGCTATGCCGGCATGCCGCGGCGCTATCACACTTACCCGCCGGAGTACCAAGTGCTTAACCTGTTCTCTTCGGCAGGCGCATGCATTTTGGCGGTCGGCTATCTGCTGCCTTTTGTGTACCTGATCTGGTCGTTCGCGCACGGAAAAGAGTCGACCGAAAATCCTTGGCGCGCAACGGGCTTGGAATGGCAGACACGCTCGCCGCCGCCCACCCACAATTTCGACAAGCCGATACGCGTCGATAGCGATCCGTACGATTATCTGCCGGAAGCCGCATCGGGAGCTGCGCAATGACAACGGTCGTCGAACGCGAGCCGTCCGCATTCGAAATACAGTTCGCCAGCCGCGCGCAGCAAGAACATGCCGCGACGTTTGGCATGTGGGTGTTTCTCGCTACGGAACTCGTGTTCTTCGGCCCGCTGTTCGTCGCCTATGCGTACGGACGATTGCATTGGGGAGAAGCGTTCGCCGTAGCCAGCCGTCATACCGACGTCGTGCTCGGGTCGATCAATACCGCGCTCTTGCTAACCAGCAGCACGCTCGTGGCACTCGCCGCCATCGCGGCCAAATCGGAATTGCGCAAGATCATGCGCTATTTGCTGGCTGCAACTGTGGCGCTGGGCATCGTTTTCCTCGTCATCAAGGGATTCGAATATCACGCCGAATGGCGCGAGGGGCTCGTACCCGGCAATGGCTTTCACATCGAAGGCACAGCACAAGGCGAGGCGCAGCTATTCTTTTTCTTGTATTTCATGATGACGGGTGTTCATGCCATTCACATAACCGTGGGCATCGGACTTTTGAGCGCTTTTGCATTGCGTGGCATGGATGCAAACTTCGCACGCGCCGATCGCATAGAAATCGCCGCGCTCTATTGGCACTTCGTCGACATGGTATGGATATTTCTGTACCCGTTGCTCTATCTGGTGGAGCGGCATTCGTGAAAACCAAGATGAACACCATGCATCCCCAAGCACAGCAAGATTTTCGTATTGCGGTGCGCCGCCTGGGCACCGTATGGATTTGCTTGATCGTACTATTGCTACTCAGTCTGGGTAGTTCCTATATCCGGCTCGGTATTGGCAACAGCATTACAGGCCTCGTGATCGCTACGATCAAATCTTGCCTCGTTCTGTGGTTCTTCATGCGATTGCGTAGCGCGGATGCGCTAACCCGCTTTGCATGGATCGCGGCACTGCTGATACTTGTTCTGATATTTTCCCTGTCCGGCGTCGACTATGCCACGCGCATAACCTATCCCGCGCCCTGGCAGACGCCAGAGCAACTTCACGCTCCCCGCTTTAACTGAGCGATCAACTCCAGCCCGAGATCGCGGCACAAGGAATTTACTAGCCGCAATGCATCGGCACTCGTGAAATCGATTACCGCGCTTTGAGCTCGTTGATATCTCCGACTTCTCGGCGTCGCCTATTGACATATGAGTATCTTCAGGCGCATTGTTGTTTCTCTTGTTTAGAAAAATATAATTATTGTTAGAAACAAGAAAACTGCGATGTCCTCGTCGTAGCACAAATGAGTTTTTTCTGAAATCAGCTAGGAGAAAATCAAATGAGAGTTTTACGAAACAAGCTATTTAAGGTGTCGACAACAGTATTGGCGCTTGCGGCCGTATTTAGCATGAACCAAGCCGGCGCCACCGCCTCCGGATTTGCGGGAAATGTCACCGGGGGCGGCGACGACGAGGCGAACGAAGTTTATGTATCCACCATGGCCGGGATACAGAACGCGATCAACGCTTACTCGGGTTCCGGCGGTCTGCATATCATTTACCTTGGCTCATTTGCCAGTGCGCCGATCCTCGCCAACATCTGCGCGCAATGGAGCAAGCCGCGGCAGGAAGTGTTGATCAACAGCAAGAACGACATCACCATCGAAGGCGGCGACGGCACTTCCGCCAACTTCGGTATCCGCATCCAAGGAACGTCCAGCAACATCATCGTGCGCAACATGACGATCGGCCTCGTGCCGGGCGGCGGCAACAACGGCGATGCCATTGGCATTCAAGGTAGTGCGCACAACGTGTTGATCGACCACAACGAGCTGTATAGCCAAAACACGTATTGTCCGGGCACGCCGGGTGACGACACCACGTTCGACGGTTTGTTGGATATCCGCGATACGGTTGATAACATCACAGTCGCGTACAACTTCATTCATGACCACAACAAAGTGGGATTGGATGGCTCGAGCGACACCGATCTCGGAACCGCCGCGACCGGAGGCCGTCACCTTACCTTTGCCTACAACCGTTATCAAAACGTGGGGCAGCGCTTGCCGTTGCAGCGTGGAGGTGTCACGCATATTTATAACAACTATTACAACGGCATCACCGTCCATGGTATCAACGTGCGGGTTGGCGGCCTGTCGCTGATCGAAGGAAACTGGTTCGAGAACGCGTTGAATCCGGTGACCGCGCGTCTGTCTGCCACGCTCGGCACCTGGACGCTCAAGAACAACAACATCACCAGCGCAGCGGACTTCCCGACCTACAACATCACGTGGTCTCCTGAAACGACGCCGGGATTCCCGGTCTTCGTTAACGCCGACAGTTGGCAGTCGACCGCCAATCCGGCGGTGACGGTGCCTTACGCATATACGCCGTCGCCGGCGTCGCAAATCAAGTGCATCGTCCTCGCAACGGCGGGCGCTGGCCGCGGCAATAAGGAAGTCGGTGATCTGCAAAATTCCTGCGCCAACCCTTTCCCGGACTTTGGATCATTCGTTCGAATGGATCAGAACGATACCAACGCCAACATCCGAAACCTCTGGGTGAGCGTCGACTTCACGCCGATTGGTCAAATGCGACACACCGCCATCATCACCCAGACTAGGAGTCCCATGTACACCGGCCCCGGAAGCTGGGGTCTGACGGGACGTGCGACGTACGGCCTAGGCCAAGACGTGAACGATGCGTACGAGGACGAAACGGGATCGGTCTATGGTTCTTACCTCGTCTCATACACAACACCGGTATATGACAACGCCAATCACGACTGTGTCGCGCCGACCGCATCGACTCCCAACTGGTGCAACATCATTATCCGAAACTACTATCCGGGCCTGACAGCAGCAACGCCATTTACGCTGAACGTGATGTATCAAGACGGAGCGACCGGACAATGGCGCGCGGATTGGATTTTGGTCAACAACTGGCTCAACGCCGGTGTCAATATCGAAACAATAACGAACCGCATTTACTTCCGGCCGAGTCGTGTGACGTCGTGGTCCCAGGATGAAGATACCGGACTTTATTATCCGGATGCGGGTTCGCCGCGGTCGTTGTCGTTCGCGCCATAACCTCGCCTGTCTTGAGGCGTGCGGAAATGTTACCGTCCGCCCGCCCAAGACATTTCGACCCGGCGAAAGCTTCGGGAGGCCTTGCGGAATGTAGTCTT
>DASUGV010000311.1:0-5912 GCA_036273835.1 Rhodocyclaceae bacterium | reverse complement strand
GTGGCGTTGACACAAAAGAAGACACAATCGGCTTCAACATGAGAGGATCAAACACAATATCGCCTTCGTCCATTGTGGCGCCACGAGTCAGATCCTTGAAGTTGAATAGATTGCCATCTGAAAGATGGCTAGGCACTACGTTCTGAAGGGCAGTCTGTATCGATTCGATGCGACCGGGATACAAACGATCCCATTCCTTTAGCATAGCTTTGACTTGCCTTCGCTGTGCATTTTCTTGCGAGCCGCAAAGATTGCAGGGAATGATCGGATAGGCCATGGCACGCGCGAAACGCGCAATGTCCTTCTCGGCGCAATAAGCCAGTGGACGAATGACCATGTGAGCGCCATCGTCGCTCAGCAGCTTGGGTGGCATGGCTTTGAGCCTGCCGCTGAAGAACATGTTAAGGAACATCGTTTCGATGAGGTCATCGCGATGGTGGCCCAGCGCAATTTTGGTCGCGCCGATTTCCTTTGCCGTGCGATAGATAATGCCGCGCCGCAGACGCGAACATAGCGAGCAAGTCGTTTTGCCCTCGGGAATCTTGTCCTTGACAATGGAATAAGTGTCTTCGTTCACGACTAAATATTCCACCCCGATCGACTCAAAATAACTCGGTAGTACTTCTGCGGGAAAGCCGGGCTGCTTTTGATCCAGATTCATTGCAACTATGCGGAAGCTCACCGGCGCACGTTCCCGCATGGCCGACAGCAGCGACAATAATGCATAGGAATCCTTGCCGCCGGAACAGCACACCATGATGAGGTCGCCATCCTCGATCATGTTGTAATCGGCAATTGCCTGTCCAAGCGAACGCATCAAGCGCTTTTTCAAGCGTTCGACGGTATTCGAGAGATCTGCTGACACAATGCTCGAACTTATAAATGGGTCGATCTGCGTATCTACCAAAAGCTTCACACCTAATGCTCTATTGTTAAGATTTGTTATGAAAATTATACGCTTGGCGCGCTACACCAATATGTGTGCGTTTCACGCCTTAAAGGCGGCGCCCGCCGAGTGGTTGCAGCAGGCGGCTCGTCGGTTCGATAGCGTTTGTAAGTGCCCGCTTTTTTTGCATGCCGCCATCAAATTTTAGGTGACGATGTAATTGTCGGCAAAGAGCAGCAGAAGTTGAGCCGGCGAATTCGTTGCCCGAAATGCCGGATGGAATCGATGCAGTGGCTAAAGATCGCCTCGCCGTCCCAGTGGGATGCCAAGTTGTTTGAGTTTGCGATAGAGATGAGTGCGCTCTAGGCCGGTCTTTTCTGCCAGCCGCGTGATGTTGCCGTCTTCCAGTTGCAAATGATGCTCGAAATAAATCCGCTCGAAAGTTTCGCGCGCTTCGCGCAAGGGTTGATCGAGCGGTAGCGCCAATGCCGAAGTCGATGCTTTGGTGACTAGTCTTATCACTTCTTCTGCTGCCACGATTTCTTCAAGTGCCGCAAGCGCCAGCGATTTCACGGCGCTTTTAAGTTCAGCGAAACCGCCTGGCCAAGGACAGTTGCGCAAAGCATTGAGCGCGCCGGTTGATAAGCTGCGCGGTGGGACTTCATTGGATTCGATCAAGTGAAAGAGCAGTTGTGATGCCATCTCGGGGACTTCGTCCTTGAGTTCCAGTAGCGAAGGCGGCACCAGCGATACTTCGAACAGGCGCTTGACCAAGGCCGGTTCCCAACCATCATTGAGCAATGCATCCATGCCGCAAGTCGAGGCGGCGATTAAATGCAATTCGTAGCGATCCAAGCGTTCGACTGCGAAGGCGAGATTTTTTTGTTGTGCTCGCGATAGCAATCCCAGTTCTTCCACGAACAATAATCCACCCCGTGCTGCTTCAAGCGCTTGCAGTTCCAGCGGAATTGTCAACGTCCCGATATCGAACCAATGACGGTTACCAACCGCCTGCACGCTACGCGCACAAAGTTCCGCCAACGAGCCTTGTCCGACGCGCAACAGCAATAGACGCGACTTATCCATCATTTGATCGAGCCGCTTTTTCAAATCGCGTAACGCGCTCGAACGGGTAAAAGCAGCAAGCGTCAGATGCGAACGAGCCCTGGCGGGCTGACGCTGCAAACCACGTTTGACCGTGGCAAGCAACTTTTGCAGAGCAATGGGCTTCTCAAGAAAATCCATCGCGCCAAAGCGGATGGCTTCGACTGCCGTATCGATAGTGCCATGGCCTGACATCATGACAACGGGCATGGTCAGTAAGCCGCCGGCTGACCATTCCTTGAGCAAAGTCACGCCATCCATGTCGGGCATCCAAATATCGAGAAGCACCAAATCCGGTTTGCCTGCTTGTCGCGCTGCACGTGCGGCTGCGGCATTGTCGGCGAGCACCACATCGTGGCCCTCGTCATACAAGATTTCGCGCAACAGTTCGCGGATACCGACTTCGTCATCAACGACCAGAATTTTTGCCATGCGCAAGACTAGCAGACTGTTGGTTTTTTGCTACTGCTGTGCAATCGTCGCGGTTTCGACAACGTCCGCAGGTATGAGCCGAACTTTGACTAACGCGCCACCTTCAGCGCGATTGGCAAGTTGGATTTCACCGTGATGCTCTTCGATAATTTTTCTGACGATCGCCAAGCCAAGTCCCGAACCACGCGCTTTGGTCGTCGCGTAAGGCTCGAAAGCCCGCGATAGGATGGCGGGCGAAAAACCGCTGCCATTGTCGCTTAGCAATAGCTCCACGCGACGATTTTCATATCGTGTTGTTAAGGTAATGTAAGGGATGGCGATATGTTCAATGGCGGCATCCTGTGCATTCTGCAAGAGGTTATGGATAACCTGGCGCAATTGGCTTGAATCGGCCAATACGAGAGGCAGGTTGGGCGCTAATTCGGTATGAATGGCTGCTTGCGCGCTTTCGTAAAGCACGAGTACTTCCCGGATCAATGCATTGAGATCGACAGCAGCGAGTTGAGGTGGCGGCAAACGTGCGTAGTCTCGAAAACTGTTAACCATATTCTTCATTGCTTCGACTTGATTAACGATGGTTTGCGTCGCGCGTGCGAGCATGGCGCTATCAGCGCCTTGAAGCTTGTCGGCAAGTTTGTGTTCGAGTCGCTCGGCTGCAAGTTGAATGGGCGTTAAAGGATTCTTGATTTCATGTGCAAGACGGCGAGCCACCTCGGCCCACGCAGCATTGCGTTGAGCTGAAATCAATTCGGAGATATCGTCGAATACGACGACAAAACCGCCGCCCGAACCCTCTGGCAGTCGAGATCCGTGCAGCAATAATGTTTGTACGCGGCCATCGCCAGGATCGATTTCGATTTGCTTGTGCCACGCATCTTCGTGCTCCTCGAAGCCGACAAGTATTGCATTACAAAAAGTCTGATGTTTAGGCCAATCCTTGAGTTGGATGGATTCGTAACCCGTAAGGTCATCGTTAAGTACAGTTACTGCACCACGATTGGCCGCTCGCAAGCTGCCATCGGCGGAAAAAGCCAATACTCCCGCCGAAAGATTGGTCAACACGCCCTCAAGATAGGCGCGTGCCGCGTCGACGGCAGCTCTATTCCTTTCGGCCAGTGCTCGTGCTTCAAGCAACTGCCGCGTCATACGGTTAAAACTCTGCGTTAATACGCCAAGTTCATCGCGCGCGGGCAGCGCTTGACGCGGCGTGAAATCGCCGGAAGCCACAGCTTGGGTACCTTCGGCGAGAATGGAGAGGGGGGCAGATAAAGCGCGTGCGAAAACAAATGCGATCGCCATTGCGGCGAACATGGCGAGCAACAACGCCAACGTAAGCGTTATAAGGTAAATGCGTTTTAAACCTTGGCGAGCGAGCAGCAGCTCTTGGTAATCTTGATGTAGATCCTGAATGCTCTCGGCACTTCTGGCGAGCGCGTCAGGGACTGCGAGCGTTACTTGGAGCAACAAGGGATCAGCTTGCAACTGGCGGCTAGAAATCGGCACGACAACCCGCATCGTCAAACCGTCGGCACCATCGCTTTCTACCGCATGCCAGCCGCGTCCCAAGCGCGCTTGACGCAACTGGCCGGCAGTCGGGACATCGGGTATCAATCCGCCCGCCTGTTCGCCCGTGCTAAGCAAAACGCGGCCGGTCACCGACATGATCGTCGCCGAGTCGGCGGATAGTCGGTCTCTGGTGCGGCTCAACGCGGGCAGGCTCGGTGTGCCACCAACATCGCCTAACTCAAGCGCTTCGCTGTAAGTACGATCCGCAAGTTGATCAACCAAGGCGTCCAATGCGCTGCGTCCAAGTGTCAGGCCACTTTGCAATGCCGTGTCGACGCGTACGTTGTACCAGGATTCGATGGAACGAACCGCAAACTGCACCGACACCATGTAGATGATGCTGCCTGGTACGACCGCGAGCAGCACGAACATGACAATCAATTTGAGCTTGAGGCGCGAGCCGAATTGGCGCTGGCGATATTCTTTCCATAGAACTCGCAGCTGCACACCAACCAGCACCGCCAAGGCTAAAGCCAGCACACCGTTGGCGGCAAGTAACAACGGATAATTGTGGGCGAACAGTGACGTGTTGGCGCCTGCCGAAGCAAGCAGGAACAACAGGATGGCACCTAGCACTGAGGTGACGATAACCAGACGTCTCATTGGCTAAGCATGGCTCAAATTCTGAAAGCCGTTATTTATGCTGCATTGGACTCGTTTCCGTGGGTGCCGACAAAAAAGTCCAGTTGGCCCAGCCGGTGGAAATATCCAGATCGCGATTGCCTAGCGCGGCAACCTGAAAAGGTTTGGGTAACTGCGCAAGATCGAGCCGGAAGCGCAAAGATGCATTGTACGACTCCCCGCCGCGCAGACGACTACGGTCGACGACGGCCCAGTTATGCAGGGCCAGCATGGACGACAGCGCTTCATCATAACTATCGAAACTCGGATGTGTCGTACCGGTCGATAGACGATATTGCCGGGTCAGCGCGTGATAGGACAATTTGAATTCCATCGTGCGTTCGACGATTGTTTCGTCGAACCAATACCAGCGCGGGCGCGTCAATACAAATTCAGCGACAAAGGGCACTGTGATGCCCGCATTGACGAGTTCTTCCAGACGCGGATTAGGCGCTAGCGCCATGGTTGCATTGACCAGATATTGCGAGTCGATGGGTACGATTTCGGTGTACAGAAACTCTATCTGGCCACGTGTTTCACCACTGCCGATAGCAGGTGTCAGCGCGAATACGCCGACAAAAAGCGAACACAACAACGTCCGCATGGAGCGGAATCCGCTATTGAAGTTTTTCCAGCAAAGCAAAGAAAAATCCGTCATGGTCGGGGCTGGGAAGCCATTGCCGCTCCAAACTGCCATCATCGAAAGACACGCGACGGCAATCGGTTCGATTTGCCGCGAAACGTGCCACCTGGAGGCTGTTCTCCTCCGGGAAGACCGAACATGTCAGATAAAGCATTTTTCCGCCGGGCGCCAGCAAAGGCCACAGGGCGTCGAGAATTTGCCGCTGAATGGTGGCGAAATTCGCAACATCGTTCTGCCGCCGCAACCATTTGATATCGGGATGCCGACGTGCAACGCCCGACGCCGAGCAAGGCACATCCGCCAGAATCCGGTCAAAAAGCCGATTGTCCCACCAAGTATTTACCGCACGGCAATCGGCGGTTCTCACCTCAGCATTTAAACCGAGGCGAACAAGTTGCTCCGATACGCGGCTGGCGCGTTGCTTTTCGACGTCGAGTGCTACCACTGCGACGTCAGCGGATTCAAGAATATGAGCTGTCTTGCCTCCGGGCGCGGCGCACGCGTCCAGCACGCGCTGACCGTCGCACAGATCGAGCAATGCGGCAGCTTGCTGCGCACCCCAATCCTGGACTGAAAGTAAACCTTCCGTAAAACCGGGCAATGTAGCGATTGGCGCCGGTTTGACCAATTGCAAAGCGTAATCACCCAAATGTCGCGACT
>DASUGV010000310.1:0-2804 GCA_036273835.1 Rhodocyclaceae bacterium | reverse complement strand
TGTTCGTCAGCGATCGCTTGCTCAGCGGTCACGGCGGATTTGCTGGCGACGTGGGTCATCAGCAATTGTTAGCAGACGGGCCACTTTGTGCGTGCGGACGCCGAGGCTGCGCGGAAGCGCTGATTGGTTTGCGTGCGATGTCGGCTGCATTGAAGGTAACGCCAGCCCAGTTTGAAGAAAAAGTGAAAGATGGCGATCCCGAAGCACGCGAAGTATTGCGCCGCGCGGGTCATTATCTCGGCGTGTTGATACACAATCTGTGGTCAACTTTCGATCCTGCGCAGATAGTTCTCGGCGGACCTTGTTGCAAGCTAGGGGATGAATATCTTGAAACGGCCAAGAACACTTTGCATGCTCTGGCCGCCGACGCGGGCCTGAACGTTCCTTCCGTGTCCGTAACACGCTACGGTGAGCACGCCGTCGCCATTGGTGCCACGGCATTGGTGTTGCACAAACTCATTCGCCCGATTTGATTATTGCCGGGTCGGTGTGATCGCACCCGAATATGACGTACGCATACTCGAACCATTCAATAAAAAAGCTGCGGATCACTCCCGCAGCTTTTTTGCATTACAGAAAACTACAGAACGGAGATGTTCGATCAAGCGACAGCTTTGTTGCCCGCTCCTCCCCCATCTTGCACATAGCGATGGCGGTTCACGATGCGCTTGTCGCGCGGATGCGTCCCCGGCACTGCGGAAATGAGCGCTTTGGTATACGGATGTTCGGGATTGCTGCAGATCTTTTCCGCAGGACCAGTCTCCACGATTTGGCCTTTATACATCACTGCCACGCGATCGCAGAAATATCGGATCACGCCGATGTCATGGCTGATCAGAATAAAGCTGAGATTGAATTTATCCTGCAAATCCAAAAGCAGATCCAGCACCTGCGAGCGCAATGTGACGTCAAGCGCCGAGGTCGCTTCGTCCGCAATGATCAAACGCGGATTGAGCGCTAATGCACGCGCGATGCCGATGCGCTGGCGTTGTCCGCCGGAGAATGCGTGCGGGTAGCGCTCCATTGCTTCCGGTGGCATCCCCACCGTGGCGAGCAACTCCGCAACACGGTCTTTCAACGCGTTGCCCTTGGCTACGCCGTTGACCAGCAAAGGTTCGCCGACAATCTGACCAATCGTCATACGCGGATTGAGCGACGCAAACGGATCTTGGAAGACCATGCGTACTTCGCGGTGTACATTGCGTAGATCCGATGCACGCGTTTTTGCAAGATCGACGATCTGACCGCTACCCATGCGATACAGCACTTCGCCATTGGTAGGGCTCAACACGCGAATCAGGCAATTACCCAAAGTGGTCTTGCCCGAACCGCTCTCGCCGACCACACCCAGATTCTCGCCCTCATAGAGATCAATCGAGACATTCTCCAGCGCTTTGAACGGAGCGCTAGTTTTAGAACCCCCCATAAAAGTCTTGCGGCCGGGATAAACCTTCGAGATATCGCGCACTTCAAGCAGCTTCTTGTCGGTAACCGTACTTTTGCGAGCTTTGCGCGCGGAGGTTTCCAGTTTGCGCACAGAGTCGATGAGACGTCCGGTGTATTCGTTCTGCGACGAATAAAAGATCTGCTCGGCCGTACCGAATTCGACGATCTTGCCATTGAGCATAACGCCAATTTCATCGGCGATTTCCGCCACGACACCCATATCGTGCGTAATGAAAAGAACCGCCATGCCATAGGACTGTTGCAATTCCTTGATCAGCGCCAGGATTTCCGCCTGCGTCGTCACATCCAGCGCAGTGGTCGGCTCGTCAGCGATCAGAATCTTGGGATTGCATGCCAATGCCATAGCGATCATCGCGCGCTGACGCATGCCACCAGAATATTCGAAGGTGTACTTGTCGATGGCAACGGCCGGATTCGGAATTTCTACGCGCCGCAATAACTCGATCGCGCGGGCACGCGCTTCCGCCTTATCCACGTTCTGATGCAACAGAATCGCTTCGCAAATCTGATTGCCGATCGTATGAATGGGCGACAGAGAAGTCATGGGCTCCTGAAAGATCATGGCAATTTCATGGCCACGAATATTGCGGATTTCTTTGCAGCGCGGATGCAGCTGACCCAAATCAAGGGGTTGATTCTTGTTCGCCCCAGCGCTGTGATAGAGGATTTGCCCGCCGTGAATGCGACCTGGAGGGTCAACAATTTGTAGAATGGAACGCGCTGCAACGGTCTTGCCCGACCCCGATTCGCCCACGATGCAGAGCGTCTTGCCGCGTTGCATCTTGAAGCTGATGTCGTCGACAGCCCGCACAGCTTTGTCGCCCGTACCGAAGTAGGTTTTGAGATTGCGAATATCGAGAATGATATCGCCGGATTGAGTATTCACTTTATCAACCATTTTTTGAGGCCAGTATTTAGAGTCAATGCGAATACGGATCGGCAGCGTCGCGCAAACCGTCGCCCATGAAATTCAGTGCGAGCACCGCGACCACCACAGCAGCGCCCGGCAGAAACAGCCACGGTGCCGCCGAAATGGACCGGATATTTTGTGCTTCCTGCAATAGCACACCCCAGCTGATGGCAGGCGGCTGCAAACCCACACCGAGAAAGGACAGTGATGTTTCGGCCAGCACCATGACCGGAATCGCCAGCGTCACCGCCGCAATAATGTGAGACGACATGGAGGGCAGCATGTGCCGGAAGATGACGCGTCCTTCGCTGCAACCATCCAGCTGCGCGGCCACCACGAAAACTTCGCCGCGCATGGACAGGAAGCGGCCACGTACGACACGAGCCAATTGTGTCCAACCGATCAACGAAATAATTCCGGTGATGGC
>DASUGV010000309.1:0-4414 GCA_036273835.1 Rhodocyclaceae bacterium | reverse complement strand
GGCATGACCTGCGCCGAACATCTCATTCCAGTTCGTGAGTTTCAGTTTGAGCGGATCGAGCACCGCCATCGCGCGCGGCGCCTTTTCGTCGAGGTCGTCGCGCAGGGCAATTTCCAACGTGCTGTAATCGATCCAGCTGTCGGACTTGCTGGCGCCGATGCGCTCGCAAAATAGTTGCAGCGCTTCGGGCGTATAGCCGCGGCGGCGCAAGCCCACGATGGTCGGCATACGTGGGTCGTCCCAGCCCTCTACGTGTTTGTCATCGACCAGTTGCTTGAGCTTACGCTTGCTGGTGATGACGTAAGTGAGGTTGAGCCGGGCGAATTCGTATTGATGCGGTAGCGGATCGGCGAACATGCCGCCCTCTGCCAAGCTGCCGACGAGCCAGTCGTAGAACGGCCGCTGATCTTCGAATTCGAGCGTGCAGATCGAATGCGTGATGCGTTCCAGCGCATCTTCGATGGGATGCGCGAACGTATACATCGGGTAGATGCACCACTTGTCGCCGGTGCGATGATGTTGCGCGCGCTTGATGCGATAGATCGCCGGGTCGCGCATGTTGATGTTGGGCGACGCCATGTCGATCTTGGCGCGCAATACCATGCTGCCGTCGGGATGCTTGCCGTCGCGCATTTCATGGAACAGGCGCATGTTGTCCGCGGCACTGCGGGCGCGCCAGGGCGAATTCTGACCGGGTTCGGTGAGGGTGCCGCGCGCCGCGCGCATCTCTTCTGCCGTTTGCTCATCGACGTAGGCGTGGCCCGACGAAATCAGGTATTCGGCGGCGCGGAACATGGCGTCGAAATAATCGCTGGCATGGTAGAGGTGGCTCTGTCCATTGACTTCCCAACTGAAGCCCAGCCATTTCACGGCATCGAGAATAGTATCGACGTACTCCTGCTCTTCTTTTTCCGGATTGGTGTCGTCGAAACGCATGTGGCATATGCCGCCGTAATCGCGCGCCAATCCGAAATTGAGACATATGCTTTTGGCATGTCCGATGTGCAGGTAGCCATTCGGTTCCGGCGGAAAGCGCGTACGTATCCTGGCGGGGTCGGGCTCTCCCTTGGCCTGCATCGTTGCGTCTCCCGGCGCGCCAGCCCAGCGGCGGTCGCTAAATTTACCAGCCGCAAGATCGGCTTCGATGATATGGCGTAGAAAATTTGTCGGTGGCGTTGCCGGTGCGTTATTGTCGTTCGGATGGCTCACGTGAATACCTGCTGTTTTATGCTCAACGTCATATTAACGCAGAGCGCGGAAGCAGCTATTGTAGCGGCTCTCCAAACATCCGACGAAGTCGCACGAAGTTTCCTTCCCCTTTCAAGGGGGAAGGGCTAGGGATGGGGGTTGAATGTACCAACAGGCACAACCGGAGACGAGTTGTATTTTCCGACCCCCTCCCTAGCCCTCCTCCTGCCAGGAGGAGGGGAGTCTCGCGGGACGCCGCATTAGGTTTTCCAGCGAACGTTCTTGTTCAGCATTTCGTCCGCAGCTTTCAGTCCGTCCATGGTGTTGGCGATGAGCGCATAGAAGCCGTCTCCGGCTCGCTTGACCATCACATTCATACCTTCGACCGTGACCGTTTCGGTTTGTACCTTGCTGTCTTTTGCAGGGATAAGCAACAGCGTGACCATGCCACGATCGGTTTCATACACGATGTGCCAACCGGTGCCATGACCTTCTATGGGACATAGTCTGATGTATCTGACTGCGCCGATAGGGGCCTGCAATTGACCGCCGAAATTGGCGAGGACAGTTTTGAATTGTTCGGGATTTTCAACCAGGCGAGTGGTGAAGGATTCCGGCTCATGCAGCACATGATTGACCGCCACCATCGCAACGTCATTTTGCCTGGCCGCCAAGGCGTCGAATGTGAAGTGGGCCGTGACCGCGAGCGCAAGCAGCACACTGGCGGCCAATGCATAGAGCTGCCAGCGCGATCTGCCGCTTTGCGTGCGCAGAATGACGCGCTCGGCGAGTCCATCGGGTACCGGAATCGATAGCGCATCGGCGACCTGCGCTTCGAAGTTGTCGATGCGGCGCGCAAAGGCCTGGCAAAGCGCGCACTCGGACGCATGAGTTTGTGCCGCATAGGACAGTCGCTTCGGGTCAGCCAATTTATCGCGGCGGAAATCGAGACAGTGATAGCTATGTGCGCTCATGATGATTTCCTCGCCTGTGAGCTGTTAGCGCCTTCGAGCGTACTGCGCAGAGTCTGACGGGCGCGGGTCAGGCGCACCATGATGGCACCTTCGGTGGTGCCCAGCTGCTCGGCAATTTCCGCACACGAAAAGCCGCCCAATGTCTGCAGCAAGAAGGGTTCGCGCAGCGACAGCGACAAGCTGCCGACGAGATTCTCCAATTCGAGAAGCTCGATCGGTTGATGGTCTGCCGCGATATCCAGATCTTCCGGTGCTTCGTCCACATAATCGAATTGCTTGCGCTCATAAAGCCGCGCGTGTTCGTTGCGCAAGATGGTCAGCAACCATGGTTTGGGGTTGTCGCGGTCGCGCAGGTTGTCCCATTTGTTCCATGCGCGCATGAAAGTCTCCTGCACTAAATCTTCTGCCACGAAACGGTCGCGGCACATCCAATAAGCAAAGCGATACAGCTCGCCGCTATAGGCGCGGACGACTTGTTCGAAGTGTTTGTGTCTCAAGTGGGCAAGCATCGGTTCGCTTATCTCTGCCATGTTGTGCCTTCGTGTGAGCAGACCGGGCTCAATCGGTAAACCTTACAAGCGTCATGTGATCGATAGCACTGAAGCGCCAAGCCTGTTTGCATCGCATGTCATGACAAACGAATGTCACCTTTGTGGTTGTGACTTTTTGTGATCTGCGCCTTAGGCGCTTGCGACGCGATGTGTTCACGGTTATTTCTTCAGCATGGCTTGGACGCAAAGATTTTTCGTCAGCCTTCGACAAATTGCTGGGACTATTTTACGACTCATTCGCTATGAACGAGAAAGATTCCAAAGCACCATTGGCTGATCACTTCTCCGCTGTGGCCACGGGATACGTAGCATTTCGTCCGCGCTATCCCGATGAGTTGTTCGATTATCTATCCGGCATAGTGCCACGGCGCCAGCAAGCGTGGGATTGCGGCTGTGGCAGCGGACAGGCGACGCTGGAATTGGCCGATCGTTTTGTCGCCGTGCTTGCTACGGATGTGAGCGGCGCGCAGATCGCCGCTGCGCCACGTCATCCTCATGTGACATATCGTACGGCGCCGGCGCAGACGAGCGGGTTGCCCGCGGCGTCGACGGATCTCATCGCCATCGCGCAAGCGTTGCATTGGTTCGATCTCGATAGCTTCTATGCCGAAGTGCGGCGCGTACTTTCGCCCAATGGGGTGATCGCTGCCTGGAGTTACGGCATCATGAAACTGGAACAGCCGGATATCGACGCGCCGGTGCAGAACTATCGCACGGACACTTTGAACGGTTACTGGCCGCCAGAGCGTCGCCATGTCGAGAACGGCTATAGCGAACTCGCATTTCCGTTCAATGAGATTGTGCCGCCCACGTTCAAGATGGAAGTCGAATGGCATTTGCCGCAGCTGCTGGGCTATCTGCGTAGCTGGTCAGCGGCGGGACGTTTTCTGGCAGAGCGAGGTTTCGATCCAGTTATCGACGTTGCCAAAATCATTGCGCCTTTGTGGGGCGATCCCTATTCGAAGCGCAAAATCAGTTGGCCGCTGACATTGCGTGTCGGCCGATTGGCCTGATTCATTGTGGCGTCCGCGCCGAGTTTACTGCGCGTCACGATGGTCGACTAAACTTGCGCCCTCGCTCGTTTGTCTTGGTGCGCTGCTGTGCAGTCCCTGCTTGACCTCGTTCTCTCCAAAGATCGACCGAATTTTCGTCGCATGCTTCCCAGGCATGCACGGCAATTGACCGATTTACCTGAATCGCTACGTGCAAGATTCGAAGCAAGCATTGCCGCGCGCGCGGCGCGGCGTACGAACCTGCCCAAGCCGGTGTTCGCCGATGACCTGCCGGTCAATCAGCGGCGCGAGGAAATTGCGCAAGCGATACGCGATCATCAAGTGATCATCGTTTGCGGTGAGACTGGCTCCGGTAAGACGACGCAATTGCCGAAGATCTGTTTGGAAATCGGCCGTGGCGAAGCGGGCTTCATCGGCCACACGCAACCTCGCCGAATCGCCGCGCGCGCGACCGCGACACGCATTGCGCAGGAACTCGAAAGCGAACTGGGTGCTGTTGTCGGCTTCAAGATCCGCTTCACCGACAATACGCGCGCGGACAGTTACGTCAAGTTGATGACCGACGGCATTTTGCTGGCGGAGACGCAAGGCGATCCGCAATTGTCGGCGTATGACACCTTGATTATCGATGAGGCACACGAGCGCAGCCTCAACATCGATTTTCTGCTCGGATATTTGCGTCAACTGT
>DASUGV010000308.1:0-2283 GCA_036273835.1 Rhodocyclaceae bacterium | reverse complement strand
GCCGTCGCGGACAGTCACATCACCCGAAACGGTCGCCTCGATGGCATAGCGATGGCCATGCAAATGCCGGCAAAGGCTGCGATGATCAGGGATACGATGCCCGGCATCGAATTCGAGGCGGCGAGTAATCAGCACTGGAATGACAAACGAATGAGCGGCATGGCACGAACCAGTCCGCAAGGTAGAAAATCTTTATCTGTTCAATGAGTTTCGCGAGCACGCAAAAAATTCGCGAGTGGCGAATATCGCATCACAACTCGAACTGAAGTAAGCAAGACAACGAATGACCAGCCTGCGCACGATGATCGCGCACAGGCTGCTTGCCATATCTTACTTTTCTTTTTTCTTTGCCTTGGCGTCCTTCTTCAGAGTCTTGAAGAGTTCCGCTTTCGAGCTGCGCAGATATTCGATGACTTCGTAATCATCCTTTTTGATCTTGTTGATATCGATTTGCTCGATATGCACCAAGCGCAATAAAGCCAACACTGGGCTGGGAATGTTGCGACCGCTTTCGTAGCGGGAACCGCCACTTTGCGTTACGCCAATCTTCGACCAGAATTGCGATTGGTTGATGCCAAGTTTGCGACGGATTTCGCGAACGTCAACGTTCTCATAAGCTTTCATAGTTGTGTGCCCTTATTCAATTGCATAAAAAATGCATCCAAAATTTCTTGACCTCACTCTGATGCGCCGGAAATTCTTGTCAATTTAAAGCATCCGCAATGAGCGGCAGATCCGGTCACACACTCTCTACGTTTGCAGCATCCAATCCACCGAATGCCACTATCTATTACTTTAGTGATAGACGCTTTTAGTATAGATCAATATTGCTTCAACATACAAGCTGTGCTGGCGAGGCTGTCCGGGGTGTCGAAGGACGTCTGTTACGCTTCCCACGCTGCAAAAGTTGAAGTACAGATCGCTGGCCTAACGCGAAGCGATGGCGGTTTAGGCTAAAATAGCGGCCTTCTCCCAACCAGTGAGCAGTTGACGCAAGATGGCACTGATAGTTCAGAAGTACGGTGGTACCTCGGTAGGAAACCCCGAACGCATAAAGAATGTCGCCAGGCGGGTCGCCAAGGCGCATGCCAATGGCGATCAAATTGTGGTGGTCGTTTCGGCAATGAGCGGCGAAACCAATCGCCTGATCGCTCTGGCCAAAGAAATTCAGGCCGCACCCGATCCACGCGAACTCGATGTCGTCGTGTCGACCGGTGAGCAGGTTACCATCGGTTTGCTTTGCATGGCCTTGATGGAAGCAGGCATCAAGGCGCGCAGCTATACAGGCCCGCAAGTACGGATTCTGACCGACAGTTCGTTCACGAAGGCGCGCATCCTCAAGATCGATGAAGATCGCATGCGCAAAGATCTGGAGGACGGTTGTGTGGTGGTCGTCGCCGGATTTCAGGGTGTCGATGATGCTGGCAACATCACGACGCTCGGCCGTGGCGGATCGGACACGACGGGCGTGGCGCTCGCAGCGGCGCTGCATGCCGACGAGTGCCAAATCTATACAGATGTTGATGGCGTCTATACGACGGACCCGCGCATCGTGCCCGAGGCGCGCAAGCTCGACTACATCACTTTTGAAGAAATGCTGGAAATGGCAAGCCTTGGTTCGAAGGTATTGCAGATTCGCTCGGTCGAGTTCGCGGGCAAGTACAAGGTCAGGCTGCGAGTGCTCTCCAGCTTCGAGGAGGGCGGCTCAGGCACTCTGATTACTTTTGAGGACGACATTCAGATGGAACAACCAATCATTTCCGGCATCGCCTTCAATCGCGACGAAGCCAAGCTCACGGTACAGGGCGTGCCCGATCGACCTGGCATCGCTTATCAGATACTCGGTCCGGTGGCCGAAGCGAATATCGATGTCGATATGATCATTCAGAATGTCAGCCATGATGGTTCGACGGACTTCTCCTTCACCGTTAATCGTAATGAGTACGATCACACGGTGCAAATTCTGGAAGACGTCAAGAAGCACATCGGCGCCCGCGAAATTCGCGGCGATCGTTCGATGGCCAAAGTCTCGATCGTTGGCGTCGGCATGCGTTCGCATGTCGGGATTGCCAGCAAGATGTTCCGGACCCTGGCAGAAGAGGGCATCAATATTCAGATGATCTCCACGTCGGAGATCAAGATTTCCGTCGCGATCGATGAGAAATATCTCGAACTCGCCGTGCGCGTACTACATAAAGCGTTTGAGCTGGACCAGGTGGTTGCCTGATTTGACGCTGGCGCGCGTGGAGGCTAACATGCGCGCTCTTTTCGGAGAGATGGCCG
>DASUGV010000307.1:0-10279 GCA_036273835.1 Rhodocyclaceae bacterium | reverse complement strand
ATCCCGCGCTTTATGTCGGCAAAGGCAAGGCAGAAGAAATTGCCCGTGTCGTTGCGGACCAGGGTGCCGATCTCGTTATCTTCAACCACGAACTTTCTCCCGGGCAGCAACGCAATCTGGAGCGAGTGCTGAAGTGCAGAGTCGTCGACCGTAGTTCGCTAATCCTCGATATTTTTGCATTGCGTGCCAAAAGCTTCGAGGGCAAGTTGCAAGTCGAGCTCGCACAGCTTGAGCATCTTGCCACGCGCTTGGTGCGCGGCTGGACTCACTTGGAACGGCAAAAAGGCGGTATCGGTTTACGTGGCCCGGGCGAGACCCAACTCGAGACGGACCGCCGGCTGCTCGGCAATCGCGTCAAGTTGTTGAAAGATCGATTGGCACAGCTCGGAAAGCAGCGGAGCGTGCGCCGCCGTCAGCGCGAGCGCAACGAGGTGCCGATGGTGTCGTTGGTGGGATACACCAACGCGGGGAAGTCGACGCTATTCAATGCCCTGACAAAGGCCGACGCTTATGCTGCCGATCAGCTTTTCGCGACGCTGGATACCACTTCGCGGCGTGTGTATCTATTGGACGCACATGCCAACATCGTATTGGCAGACACCGTGGGTTTCATCCGCGATCTGCCGCACTCGGTCGTGGAGGCTTTCAACTCGACGCTGGAGGAAACCGCGCGTGCGGATTTGCTATTGCATGTTGTCGATGCGGCATCGCCGGATCGTGACGCGCAGATCGACACGGTGAACAAAGTGTTACGCGAAATCGGCGCGGGCGATGTTCCGCAGATTGTCGTCTGGAACAAGATTGACGCCACCCACGCCGAGCCAGGTGTTGAAACGGACGCCTATGGTAATATCGTTCGCGTTTCGCTCAGTGCGCGCACTGGCGAGGGAATCGACGGATTGCGTGCCGCGTTGGCAGTTCGTTTGTTCCCGCAGGTTTCAACGCAACAGTCTGCTCAACGGCCAGACTCTACTAACGCCCACGCTCATACAGGCTTGGAATAGACAAGTGATAACCGGAATTTTCATGTCGCTGAACGATCCGCGCTGGGGTAACAACAGCGACTCGGGTGACGGCAAGCGTGCCAGCGAACAAGGTCCGCCCGATCTCGAAGATATCTGGCGCGATCTCAATCGTCGCCTGGGCAGTATTTTTGGCCGTAAGGCTGCTGGCGGCGGTCAAAGCGGTCATGACAACGGCACACAATTCAACGGCAAACACTTCGGTAGCGGCATCGGTTTGGTTGTGGCTGCGATACTGGTGTTGTGGCTGGGCAGCGGCTTTTACATGGTGGATGCGAGCCAGCGCGCCGTGGTATTGCGCTTCGGCAAGTTCAAGGAAGTGACGGGCGCAGGTCTGCAATGGCGGCTGCCTTATCCAATCGAAACGAATGAGCTGGTGAATGTCAGTCAGGTGCGTACAGCGGAGATCGGCTATCGCGGAAACGAGCGCACCAAAGATTTGCATGAAGCGCTGATGCTGACCGATGACGAAAACATAATCAATATCCAGTTCGCAGTGCAATACACCATCAGCGATCCCGTGGCGTTCGTTTTCAATAACCGCGAGCCCGTGGATGCGGTGAAGCAGGCCGCCGAAACTGCAATGCGCGAAGTTGTCGGCAAGAGCAAGATGGATTTCGTGCTCTACCAGGGCAAGGACCAGGTTGCCAAAAGCGCATCCGCGCTGATGCAATCCATTCTCGATCGCTATAAAACCGGCATCTTGATCAGCAACGTTACGGTTCAGAACGCGCAGCCGCCGGAGCAAGTGCAAGATGCATTTAACGATGCGGTCAAAGCCGGACAAGATCTCGAGCGCCAGAAGAACGAAGGCCAGGCCTATGCCAATGACGTTATTCCGAAAGCGCGCGGCACTGCTGCGCGTCTGATGGAAGAAGCCGCAGGTTACAGTGCCAACGTAACCTTGCGCGCAGAAGGCGATGCCAGTCGTTTCAAGCAGGTGGTGAGCGAGTACGCCAAAGCGCCGGAGGTGACGCGCAATCGGATGTACCTCGACACGATGCAGCAGATATTTGCCAACACGTCCAAAGTATTGGTGGATGCCAAGAGCAGCGGCAATCTGCTTTATTTACCTCTGGACAAATTGATTCAGAGTACCGCGACAAGCGCGCCAGCTGCCGCGAGTGCCGATACGTCATCGGCATCGTCGGTGCCGGCTTTGACGCCCGATGCCGCAACCACTGCTAACGCGATTCCCGACAGTCGCAGTCGCGACGGGTTGCGTTCCCGCGATGGAGGCCGCTAATGCGTGATCGTTTAGCAATCTTGGCAGGACTGATTCTTTTTGCGGTAGTCCTGGTGTCGATGTCGGTCTACACGGTCGATCAGCGCGACTATGCACTTGTCTTTCAGCTTGGCGAAATCAAGCGTGTCGTTTCGGATCCAGGTCTCAAATTAAAGTGGCCGATGATTCAGGAGGTGCGCACTTTCGATCGCCGTATTCGTACGCTCGACACGCCCGAGTCGGAACTTTTTCAAACATCCGAAAAGAAAAACGTGCTGGTCGACTATTTCGTCAAATGGCGCATCAGCGATCCGGCGTTGTTCTATAAATCATTCAAGGACGAAGAAGCCAGCGCCAGCAATCGTCTCGATCAGACCGTCAAGTCCGGTATCCAGGATGAATTCGGCAAACGTACTGTGCACGACGTTGTTTCTGGCGAGCGCGGCCAGATCATGGAGACGATGCGTTCCAAGGCCGACGAAGATTCGCGCAAATATGGTGTGGAAGTGATCGACGTGCGCCTCAAGCGCGTCGAACTGCCGACGGGTGTGAGCGATTCGGTTTATGGCCGCATGGAAGCCGAGCGCAAGCGCGTGGCAAACGAGTTGCGTTCGACAGGTAGTGCGGATGCCGAGAAGATTCGCGCCGACGCGGACAAGCAACGTGAGGTGATTATTGCAACGGCATATCGCGATGCGCAGAAAATCAAGGGCGAGGGTGACGCCAAGGCCACTGCGCTTTACGCTGAGGCTTTCGGCCGCAATCCCGAGTTCTATCGCTTTTATCGCAGCCTGGAAGCCTACCGGCAAAGCTTCAATAAAAAGGGCGACGTATTGGTGGTCGATCCAAGTTCCGAATTCTTCAAATACTTCAAAGGCAGCGGCAACGGCCGCACCAAATAACCACCATGCTGCTGCGGTATCTTCTGACCGCCTTCGCGCTGATGCTGGTGCTCGAAGGCATTCTTCCTTTTGCCGCGCCTGCGAAATGGCGTGAGACCTTCCAACGTCTCACTCGTATGGCCGACGGCCAGATTCGTTTCTTCGGCCTGACGTCCATATTGATAGGCCTTGTCTTGCTTACGCTGTTTCATTGACGGTTCCATTATCATGGCTCTGCCACGCTGGGCGCTGCCCGAACATTTCGAAGATGTCCTGCCGAGCGAAGCGCTGCGGCTGGAACGGCTTCGTCGTCGCGTGCTGGATGAGTTCTCGCTGCACGGTTATCAATTTGTCATACCGCCGACTGTCGAATATCTGGATTCGCTGGTGTCGGGAACCGGCCAAGACATGGCCGACAGCACCTTCAAATTGGTCGACCAGATTTCCGGCCGTACGCTTGGACTGCGTGCGGACATCACGCCACAGGTGACGCGGATTGACGCGCATTTACTCAATCGTCATGGCGTGGCGAGATTGTGTTATTGCGGTGCCGTGGTGCATACCTTACCGCGCACGCTGACGGCGACGCGCGAGCAGATTCAGATCGGCGCCGAATTGTATGGCCACGCCGGCATAGAAGCGGACGAAGAAATCCTGCGCCTGCTCGCACGTACCGTTCAACTCTCCGGTGTCGGCACAAGCCGTATCGATGTCGGTCACATGGGTTTGTTCAAGGCGCTGGCCGCAGCGGCAGGTGTCGATGCAGAGGCTCGCGAGACGTTGTTTTCGATCTTGCAAAGCAAGGATAAGTCCGCTTTGCGTAGCTTCGCCGCGTCCGTTGCGGAACCTGCGCGTGCAGCGTTGCTTGCCTTGCCCGAGTTGTATGGCGGTCCGGAAGTACTGGCGCGTGCCATGACGACACTGCCCGACCTTCCCGGTGTGCACGATGCGTTAGCGGAACTCCTGCATCTGGCCAAGCATCTGCACGACTTGCCATTGTCATTCGATCTGGCCGATCTGCGCGGCTATCACTATCACACTGGCATAGTATTCGCAGCATATTGCGGCACGCTGCCGGCGGCAGTGGCATTGGGTGGCCGCTATAACGAAGTCGGACAAGCTTTCGGGCGCGCGCGCCCCGCGACGGGTTTCAGTGTGGACTTGCGTGCGCTCACCGCGCTCGCCCCAGCGGAATTGCTGTGCGGGGCGGTGCTGGCGCCGCGGATTGCCGACATCAAATTAGTCGAGTCGATTGCATCGTTGCGTGCCAGCGGCGAGATCGTGATATTTGAATTGCCAGGCCACGATGCAAATACCTGGTGCGAGGCCGGCTGCGACCGGCAATTGATCATGCAGGATGGCATATGGCGTGTCGTCCCTTTGTAGGGAAATAGAAAGTAATGGCGAAGAACGTAGTTGTCGTCGGCACCCAATGGGGTGACGAGGGCAAAGGCAAGATAGTCGATTGGCTGACCGATCACGCACAGGGCGTCGTGCGTTTTCAGGGTGGTCACAATGCGGGGCATACACTTGTCATAAAGGGCAAGAAGTACGCGCTGCAGCTGATCCCCTCCGGCATCATGCGCGACGGTGTGGCCTGCTACATCGGCAACGGCGTGGTGTTGTCCGCCTCGCATTTGTTGTTCGAGATGGACAAGCTAGAGAACGATGGCATCGAAGTGCGTTCGCGATTGAAAATCAGCGACGCGTGTCCGCTCATTTTGCCGTATCACAGCGCCGTTGACGTGGCGCGCGAACTGGCGCGCGGCGCGGCCAAGATCGGTACCACCGGCAAAGGCATCGGCCCGGCATATGAAGACAAGGTGGGTCGCCGCGCCTTACGCGTATTCGATTTGTTTCATCCCGAGTCCTTCGCGGAAAAAATGCGTGGCTTGCTCGACTTCCACAACTTTGTTCTCACCAAGTACCTCGACGCCAAAGCAGTCGACTATCAGCAGACGCTGGATGAGGTGATGGCACTTGCGCCGCGCGTGTTGCCGCTGGTAGCGGACGTGTCGGCCGCTTTGCACAAAGCCAACAAGGCTGGTCGGAATTTATTGTTCGAAGGCGCGCAAGGCACGCTGCTGGACATCGATCACGGTACCTATCCGTATGTCACGTCCAGCAACTGCGTGGCAGGCGCGGCGTGCGCGGGCGCGGGCGTCGGGCCGAGCATGCTGCACTATGTCCTCGGCATAACCAAGGCTTACACCACACGCGTGGGCGAAGGGCCGTTTCCCAGCGAGCTGCCGATGGATGTCGAAGGCTCTGTCGGTCATCACTTGTCGACGGTGGGTAAGGAGCGTGGCACAGTGACAGGTCGTGTGCGTCGCTGCGGCTGGTTCGATGCCGCCGCACTACGCCGCTCCATTCAGATCAATGGCGTGACCGGCATGTGCATCACCAAGTTGGACGTGCTCGACGGCATCGATTGCCTGCAACTGTGCACGGGTTATCGTGTCGATGGTCGTCACGTCGATCTGCTGCCGGTTGGTGCGGAAAGCGTCAGCCATTGCGAGCCGATTTACGAAACCATGCCAGGTTGGTCGGATAGCACAGTAGGCATCAAGAACTACGACGAATTGCCGGCCAACGCGCGCGCATATTTGAAGCGCATCGAAACTTTGTGCGAAGCGCCGATAGACATGATCTCCACTGGCCCCGATCGCGAAGAAACGATCGTGCTGCGGCATCCGTTTAAATAAAAGCGGATTCACCGCAAAGGCGCAAAGGAGCGCAAAGGGCCGCAAAGGAAATATATGCATTATGCATTTGTGGGATGCGCCACAATTGCATGTGCAGCCGAATGCAGGCGCACGAGAAGGTTAGGGTCATTTCATAAATGTCCGGGTACTGCCGCATCGCGACCACGGATAGCACCTATGTGGCGTGTAGGAGCGGGCCATGCCCGCGACAGTATGTGTAAGCACGCGCAAGGTCGCGGGCATGGCCCGCTCCTACAAAAAACCGTGGGTATTTATGAAATGACTTCTCAACAAAAAACCTTTGCGCGCCTTTGCGGTGAAGACTTACTATGTAAGCGATCAATAAAAAACCGGCCTGCAGTTTTTACTGTCAGACCGGTCTCGATACAACTCAACTTTAAAAATTCGTTTTCAGAATTTGTTTGGTGCCCAGAAGAGGACTCGAACCTCCACATCCTTTCGGACTCTAGTACCTGAAACTAGCGCGTCTACCAATTTCGCCACCTGGGCAGATGAGTCGCGCATTATATATCAAGGCCTTATTCAGTCAATCATCCCTCAATGACCAACAAAAAAGCATCCTCAACGCCGCGACTTTCGCCTCATTTGTCACGCACGCGCCGTGCCGATCCGTTCCTGGAACGAGAGGCGGCGAATTATGACAATCCGCTACCTAGCCGCGAGTATATCGAACAGATTCTTGCCGAAGCCGGTAAGCCCATGAACGTCGAGGAGTTGGGCCGCGTGCTCGACATCTCATCCGATGAATACGAGCACTTCGCGCGACGTCTGGGGGCGATGGAGCGCGCCGGTCAACTCATGCGCAATCGCGCCGGCGATTACATTTTGCCGAACAAGGCCGACTTGATCCGCGGTCGCGTCGAAGGCCATCCCGATGGTTTCGGTTTCCTGGTGCCTGACGATGGCAGCGCCGATATTTTTCTGGGCCCCAAGGCGATGCGCGAGGTCCTGCACGGCGACCGTGTACTGGTTCGCGTAGTCGGCGCCGATCAGCGTGGCCGGCCCGAAGGCAAGATTATCGAGATTCTCGAACGCGCCAACACGCGGATCATCGGCCGTGTCGTGGTCGAGCACGGTGTCATCTTCGTGGCGCCGGAAAATCGCCGCATCAATCAAGACATTCTGCTTTCTCCGGGCAGTCGCACAAAACCCAAGGCCGGCGAAATTGTGATGGTGGAACTGCTGCAACAGCCCAGCGCCAACAGCCAGCCGATCGGCAAGATCGTCGAGGTGCTCGGCACCTACACCGATCCCGGCATGGAGATCGAGATTGCCTTGCGCAAACACGATCTTCCTTTCGAGTTCTCCGCCGAGGTCAAAGCCGAAGCCAAAAAATTACCGGACGAAGTGCGCAAGAAAGATTGGGCGGGACGCGAGGACATCCGTCACTTGCCACTGGTTACTATCGACGGCGAGACGGCTCGCGATTTCGACGACGCGGTGTATTGCGAACGCCAGGGCCGCGGTGCCAAGAGCACCTTCCGTTTGTTAGTGGCGATCGCTGACGTGAGCCACTACGTACAGCCCGGCAGCGCGCTCGACGCGGATGCGCTGGCACGCGGCAACTCCGTTTATTTTCCGCGCCGCGTGATTCCGATGCTGCCGGAAAAACTGTCGAACGGCTTATGTTCGCTCAATCCGCAGGTTGACCGCCTATGCATGGTTTGCGACATGGAGATCAGCGCCGGCGGAGCGATAAAGCAATTCAGATTCTATCCATCCGTCATGTTCTCGCATGCGCGCCTGACCTATAACAAAGTGGCCGCTGCGTTGTACGACAAGGACGATGCGGCGCTTGCCGAGGTGGGACCACTACTGCCGCAACTCGAAAATCTGGATGCGTTGTTTCGCGTGCTGCTGACTGCACGCGCCAAGCGTGGCGCAATCGATTTCGAGACCATCGAGACGCGCATGGTTTTTAATGACGATGGCAAGATCGAACGCATCGTGCAGGAAAAGCGCAACGATGCGCACCGTTTGATCGAAGAATGCATGCTGGCGGCCAATGTGTGCGCCTCGGAGTTTTTGCAGAAGAACAAGCATCCTGCGTTGTATCGTGTTCACGAAGGCCCCAAGGCGGAGAAACTGGAAAACCTGCGCAACTTTCTGGCCGAGTTTGGCTTGGGCCTGGGCGGTGGCGATTCGCCGACAGCCAGCGATTACGCAAAAGTCGTCGACAAGATCAAAGGTCGCGACGACGCGGCGCTCATTCAAACCGTGATGCTGCGTTCGCTGCAACAAGCTGTGTACAGCCCGGACAACGTCGGACACTTCGGTCTTGCCTACGAAGCCTATACGCATTTCACATCGCCTATTCGCCGCTATCCCGATTTACTCGTGCATCGCGCCATCAAGGCAGTGCTGACGCGCACCAAATACAAGCCCGTTACCGGGCCAGTCGAATTGCTCAAGGACACGCGGCGCAATAAAAACAAACGCGAAGGCAAGCAGGTCGATGTGCCGCGCGAAGTGAAGAAACCCGTAAGCGGCGGTGCTGACCAGATATGGGAAGACATCGGCATGCATTGTTCGATGACCGAGCGGCGTGCCGATGAGGCGAGCCGTGACGTGGAGTCCTGGCTCAAATGTTTCTACATGCAGGACCACGTTGGCGAAGAATATACCGGCAGCATTACTGCGGCAGTTGCATTTGGCATATTCGTCACGCTGGACGAATTATTCGTCGAAGGCCTGGTTCACATTTCTGAGCTGGGCAAGGATTATTTCCACTACGACGACGCGCGCCATGAATTGCTCGGCGAGCGTAGCGGCCAGCGCTATCGATTATCCGATCGCGTCACGGTGCAAGTGGCGCGCGTCGACGTGGAAAATCGCAAGATCGATTTTCGTCTTGTCGAAGGGAAATCGGCAGTCACGCGGCGCGACGGCAAGACCGCGCGCGATTCCCGCAAGACGGCATCGCCGGAAAGGGATGATGAGGTGCCGAGTTGGCGCAAGCTGGCGGGGCTACCGGAAAAGCCATCGTTGCCCGAATTGACGAGCCGGCCCAAATCGCCGCGCGCCAAATTATCGAGCGCGTCGGCACAGAAGGCTCTTCCCAAAACTGCCGCGCCAAAAACGGGTGACAAACCTAAGATAACAATCAAGCCCAAGCCCAAAACCTCTGTGCGCGCCAAGCCAGGTACTACGAAAAAATCGGCTAGCGTCAGCAAGCCAGCGAAAAATAAAAACGTGAAAAACAAAGGGGGACGCCGTGGCTGAAACGCGCTACATCCATGGTTTTCATGCCGTGGCCGCCAAGCTGAGACAAGATGCCGAAGCGGTGCTGGAAATTTTTGTCGCAGGACAACGTAGCGATGCACGCGTGCGTGACCTCATCGCGCGTGCGGAGCTGGCTGGCGTGCGCGTCGTACCCGTCGATGCCGCGCGCCTGCACGGTATGGCCGGTACGCAGGTTCATCAAGGCGTGGTAGCGCGCGTGAATCCACGCCGCAAGGAACTCAAGTTAGAAGATGTGCTGGATGGTTTGACCGAATCGGCACTATTGCTGGTGCTCGACGGTGTGCAGGATCCGCACAATCTCGGCGCATGTCTGCGCGTAGCCGATGCGGCCGGCGCGCATGCGGTGATTGCACCCAAAGACCGCGCAGTCGGAATGAATGCCACCGTCATCAAGGTTGCCAGCGGTGCGGCCGACACGATTCCTTACATTACCGTGACGAACCTTGCACGCACGCTGCGCGACCTCAAAGATGCTGGCGTATGGTGCATAGGCGCAGCGGGTGAAGCGGAGAAATCTCTTTACGCTATTGATCAGCGCGGCCCGGTCGCGTGGGTACTTGGTGCGGAGGGCGACGGATTGCGCCGCCTGACGCGCGATACCTGCGATGAACTGGCGAAGATTCCGATGCTGGGAAGTGTAGAAAGTCTCAATGTGTCGGTTGCGTCGGGTATCTGTTTGTTCGAGGCGCGGCGGCAACGCATAGCGAAGTAGTTTGTACAAAAAGGGTCTGCACAAAAAGATTCGCGAGCTTGTGTCGCCTTTTCGATGCGAAAGCACAGGAACGACGCAATCCAGTTTATTGCAGACTTGTACCATCCTGTCCGATCAACGACACTTCCACAAAAGACGAGCCAGTGCGCAGATTCGGCCCGAAGCGTATCTTGAAACCGCCAATGTTTGTGTTCATGCTTTCGAGCCCCGTCATAACGGATGCCTTTGTCATATCTTCCGTGGCATGCTTGAGACTTTCGATCAGTACGCGGCCACCGATGTATTCCTCGAGGCTGGCATAAGAAGGTTTGGCGTTTGGAGCAAATTTTTTGAGCGCTTGCTGGTACTCGCGCACGACTTTCAGACTGCCGGAGAAAGGTGAGGGCACGACCTGCGTGATGCCTACGCCACGTGCGCCTCCGTCGCCGGCTAGCTTGTAGAGATCTTCGCCGTTGATGACTGAAATGCTG
>DASUGV010000306.1:0-5953 GCA_036273835.1 Rhodocyclaceae bacterium | reverse complement strand
CCATGGACGACCTGATCGAGGACAAGCGCTTTCCTTTTCCGGTGCGGCATCTACGTCGCATATACAGAGATCCGATGACACGGCGGGCAGACTGGGAAACCACTGTCGTCCAGGGCGGCATCGTTGCAATACATAGCCGTTCGCATGCCACGCCGTTACGCCAAAACGTCCCCGACTACGTGACATTTCAGCCGGCGGACGCAGACAAGGCGACATATGCTGATTGGATATTCGCGCGTAAGACGATATCCTCCGAAGCAAATCCTCCCGTTCCAAGTAATGCCAACCAGCCAAGAAATATAGGGCAGGCGGCACAGTCTTCGCCTAAATAATTCCTCTGTCATATAAGACTTCCGGTAGATAGTTTTGCATCGCTTAATTCCAAATTGTTGGATTGAAGGCGCAATGATATTCCTGACGATTTTGATAAAACTATCAAGTTCACTCGTTACAAAAACAACAAAACAAGTTAAATAATCCTGAGCCGGTGCTGTGCTTCCTTCGCGACAAGTGCTTAATTTGTAGGATAAATAGAAGAGGAGTGTCAGTTAAAAACAAGTCCATAAAGGCGCCATTTAAATATTTGTTTAACTATTAGAGTTTACAAATTCTCGTAGCTTTACTACTCTTTTTTGACCTTAACGGCGTTTGACTGCCGTTGATTTTGATTTATCAGTGGCTACTCATTTGCGTGATGGGGACGATTGACATATGTATTGGGCATACGGCACGAGTCGATACGTTGTCGAGCGTCCAAAGTGGCTATTGCTCATTTCGAATGACAAGCATATGTCATTTATGTAATCGACATAATCGTACACGGATGATAGCTGCCTAGTTGCATTGCGTGCCGTGTCATAAATCAGTCTAGGAGAGATCGTGCAATATCTTAAAGCGCCACGGCGTTGCTTAACGCCGAATTCGATGTTCTTGTTCGCCGCTGGCCTATCCACGGGCTCGTTTATCGATTCGACCGTAGGTAGTAGCTTCGATTCGCACGGACATCAGGCAACACCTTAAACGAATGCCCTAAACACCATGCCTTGAAATGGGCGTGCGGTTTCTTACGCCTACGCTTTGAGACCCGCGCAACAGCGTTTTTGCGGCCGTTTTTTTAATTTTATTTGTAACGAATAGCAGATATTATCCGTTTGTCATAGGTAAGCTGGAAGAGAGGATCGTCATGTATCACCAAATAATTTGCTTGACCCATTGGCTACGAAACCGGGTGGCCTTGTTTGGCGGCGCTCTATTACTGAGCGTCAGTATCTTGCCAGCTCATGCGCAGTCGACGCTGGCAAGCAGCTATCAAGTCGACATAAACACCACCAACATGGGAAACACGGGAGAGATGTACGGCATCTACAGCAATCCTGGAGGTATAGCGAGCGGCATCATCGCGGCTCCGCATCTGGAAAAATTGTGGATCTACGTCATCTTCTGGGGCGACTACTGGAACAACGTACCGCCTGGCAGAGCGAGGGCAACGGATTACTTTGCGGCGTTCTCGGCTATTTGCTCTCCAGCCAGCGATTTTCAGACCGATCCGCCGCCGAACTATCTATCTGTCATGACCCAATTCAACTACGGTTTGGAGAGCGCGAGATTGGGCAGCTCTAAAATAATTCCCGGCGTAGTGACGGGAAGCATGGTGAACACGCTGACCCAGAACACGATGAAGACTTGGCTCGCTTCCCCAGGACTTTTGCCCGGACCGCCGGACTCCAGTTATCAAACACTTTATGTAGTCATACCGCCGCCCGGACTCACTGGGCTCACGAACACCATCGGTTACCACGGCTCGACGCCTATTCCAAACGGATCGCCTGCGACGCCTCCGGACGACACCACGGTCAACAATGTTGCGGTCGCCGTCGTGTCGGATGGGACGACCACCGCTTTTAGCCGTGAGCTGGTCAACGCCATTTCCGATCCGCTCGCCGATGTTCCAGGCCAGCGCAACTTTAATGTCAATGGCATCGACATCGCCGATGTTCCCAATGCCGGCCAGGACTACTTGCTCAATGGTCAATTGGTGCAGGCGTACTTCTTCGGCGGCAATACCGTCATTCCCTTCGGGCCGGCTCCAACAGTTGCGGGCAATGCGCTGGCCAGTTACTTCGATGGCAGTGCGGTGCACTCTTTTTACATCGGCACGGACTATCACATCCACGAGGTGTACCGGACAGGCAGCACCTGGGCGCATCGAGATCTCATGACGCAGCCCGGCACGGGCGGCGCCGAAGGCTTGCTCGCGCCTACTTCACTGGCAAGCACCTATGACACCTTCAATCATGTGGGCCATGTCTTCTATGTCGGTCAGGACCACTTGGTGCATGAGCTGTATTCCGTCAATGGCGGAACTTGGTTCATCGGTGGCGTGGCGAGCGCGCAAACCGCGCCCATTACGACGCTGCCGGAGATGCGTTCGCTGAGTGCCCTGTATAGCGGTATCGATGGCAGCTTGCATGTGCTATTCCACCGGCATACTGAGGATGATGGACCGACCATCGCAGAGCTGTACATCAGCCCTGGCCGTGGCTGGCAGGAGCGGTTCGTCGCGTTCGATCCGGCCACTGAAACCCAGTTCAGTTCAATGATGGACCACAACGGCGGTATGCACTTGTTCTACGTTAATATCAACGGCCACATCAAAGAAGCGCAATGGAACGGCACGCAGTGGGTGGCGAACGATTGGACCACGCTTTCGCATGATCCGAACATCGTCAACTTCGCGACCGAGCCTATCGGTCACTTCGACGGGTTGGCAAGTTATGACGATGGAATTGACACCAGTGTGTTCTATGTCGGTAACGATTCGGCAATACACGAAATCGACCGCCTGAATACGCAACAGACACTCTACGGGCGTGCCAACGTGTCTACTCAAGCTAGCTATACGGGCACTCCTGGTTTGGGGTTGGCGGGTTATTTTGATTCGGCAGCGCACACCGGTCACGTATTCAACATCGATGCGAACGGCAATCTCAATGAATTTCATGAGATCACGAATCCGTTCGGAATCAGCGAGCAGCAAAGATGGTCGGTCGCCAATATCGGCTCCGCCGTGTGGTCCAGATCGCTGAGCGCGATCAACGATCCGGTGCACGCCACGCAATATGTCTTCTCGCTGGCGAGCGTCTCCCCCGACGTACATTGGGACACGGTGAATGGAACAACCAGTACGGACAGCGGCGTCCATTGGTCGACAAACAGCGACATAGCGGGATCGGGTAGTTCGGGAACGGCCGGCAGCCCCAATGCTTTTCCTTGATTTCTAGCGTTGCAGCCGTGTCCGCAAGGGTACGGTTGCCTTTTTTTGGATTACTTGTCCATAACAGACGTCGAGTGGCAATTTGTTCGTCACAGATATGTCACTGACGGATGGTATTAATCCATCCTCTTCTGGCGTTATGGAAAAAATCCGATGAGTGTGTGCATCGACATTTTGTGCATTGTCTTGCGTGGTTTTAGCACAAGGCGCGCACGCTCAGGAGGTTAGCAAAACCGACGTCGACCACAGTCTGACTTACGCTGCGGACAGGGCGATATGAAAAGCAACTACATGCCCTCGACGCCTCCAAAGTCTATCTGAAGGAAGCGGAAGAAAAACAGAAGAGCCGAAATGTCATCCCGGTCACGGTTTGCTGCGGTCCGTTGTCCAGTTCACGCCGTTGTTGCAGGTGACATTCATCAGGCCCGTGCGAGTATATACACCGCCAATATCCACCTGTTTCAGACCGCCGTACTGAGCGCAGAATTTGGTGGCAGTCGCCATTTGTGCTGAAGTCACATGGTCTGTGCACGCCGTCAATGCCATGATGACGATAAAAGAAAATACTTTCACGTTGTCTCCAGTACGATGAATTTATTTTTGTGGAAGCGCGACAAGGATAGTAGCGCAACGCGCGAAAGCAGCAAATATACGTGTGCGTGTGCTGCAAGAGTCCTTGGAAACGCATAGGCGCTTTTGTTTCCTAACGCTCCTTCGCCATCGAAAACCAACGCTTGAATCATCCTTCGCGCCATTGGATCATCAAGCAATCCACTGTTGCTGACAGAAGGCGACGCCACGAATAGCACCAATTTCTCTACAGATTCGCAGGTTTCTGCCGTAAAGCCTATCGATGAATCTCGATGTCTAAACCACGCCATGCGTGGCGATTGCGAATGGAGAAACGAGTGTCAATCAAACAGAAAATATGGGGGCTGGTTGCGCTGGCCCTGATGACGTGCACGACCTTGGTCGGGCTCGATGTGATGGGATTATTACGTTTGCATAATGGGGTTGGCGCGGTGACGCGAGATGCTGTGCCCAGTCTTCAATTGGCATCCGATATTCGCGTTCTCTATTTGACCATGCACGCCGTGGCGTGCGTGCGTGCGATCAGTTCCGATCCGGCGCAAAGCAAAAAGCTCGACGCCGAATTGAAACAATATAACGATGACATCATCGATCGGATACAAGTCCTTCGCGCGCGTGTTACCGAGCCCGATGAAGTCAAGGTTCTGGATTCGGCAACGGCGGCCTTGGGCGTTTATCTCGGCAACGTGAATCGTGTCGGCGCCTTGGTCTCGATGGGTGAAAACAAAATGGCGCTCGACCTTCTTCAAGGTCAACTAACGAACGCCTACGAACGTGCATCGTCGCTTTTCGAGCAACTCACGAAATTGCTGAGCATGCAGCTTGTCAAAGTGTCGACCGATGCCGATTCGGTGTTTTCAACGGCACGCGCATTCTCAATTGTCATGGCCGCATTTGGTCTTGGCCTGTTCGCGTTGGTAGGTTTTTTCCTTGCGCGTTCTATTGTGCAGCCGATGGCTGCCATGCAACTGGCGATAACCAGTACAGCAGGAAACCTAGACTTTACTAAGCCCGTCCAAGCAAAATCGCAAGACGAAATCGGATTGACCGTCACTGCTTACAATAAATTGATGCAGCGTTTGCGCGAAAGTTTTTCTCAAGTGCAGAGTGCCGCGCAACAGATGTCCGGTGCTGTTAGCGCAGTGGATAGCAGTTCTCGCGAAATCGCCGAAAATTCCCGTCAGCAAAGCGATGCGACCTCCGGAATGGCCGCGGCCATCGAAGAGCTCACGGTCAGCATTTCGGTCATCGTCGAACGTGCCCAGCATGCAAGCGCCCACACACAGAGCGCGCAGAAAAGCGCCGACCATGGCACCGAAGTCATCATGAATACGGTTGCAGGTATTCAAGGTATCGCGGAGTCGGTGAATCTCGCGTCTGAAAGAATCTCTGCCTTGCGCAGCGACAGCGAAAGCATTTCATCCGTCGCAAACATGATCAAGGAAATCGCCGATCAGACAAATCTGTTGGCGCTCAATGCCGCCATTGAGGCGGCCCGTGCCGGCGAACAGGGCCGCGGCTTCGCAGTCGTCGCCGATGAGGTACGCAAGCTCGCAGAACGCACGACGCAAGCGACGATTGAAATATCGACGTTGATCCTGAACATACAAGAGGCCGCGCGCAACGCCGTCGAAAGCATGTCTTTTTCGGTGGGCGCAGTCGAACGCGGCGTGGAAAGCGCCAAGCAAGCCGGTGCCGTGATCAAGGAAATTCAGAGCGGCACCATCGTCCTCGTTGGCGTGGTCGACGAGATGACCGATGCCATGCGCGAACAATCGTCGGCAAGCACGACAATCTCGAAGCAGATCGAACAAATCGTGCAGATGACCGAGCGCAACTCCAACGCGGCAAACGGTGTCGCCGATAAGATGCAAAATCTATCCAGCATGGGACACGACATTTCCAAAACGCTTTCGGCGTACCGGGTTTGAGCGCACGTATTTGTTAGGCAGAAGTAGCCTGGATGAAGCGAAGCGAAATCCAGGTTGGTAGTCGAACGTGAAAATTCCCGGATTGCGCTATGCTTCATCCGGGCTACTTGCTCCAACGCGGCAAACGGTGTCGCCGATAAGATGCAAAATCTATCCA
>DASUGV010000305.1:0-17622 GCA_036273835.1 Rhodocyclaceae bacterium | reverse complement strand
GAATCGTACTCGGCACCGAATGCACTCTGGGTATTGGTCAAGCGGGCCACACGGCCATCGAGACCATCGAGCACCATGGCAATGAAAATTGCTTCGGCGGCGTTTTCAAAGCGGCCATTCATGGCCTGCACAATGGCGTAGAAACCAGCGAATAACGCAGCGGTAGTGAACAAGTTCGGCAGCAGATAGATACCTCGCCGCCGTCCGCCTGCGCTCGTCCGAACAATCGGTTTGTGCATGGCCACGTTGCCGGTCCTCACTCTTTTTGGCTGCTACGGGGAACAAAGCCAAAGAAGCCGTCGCAATTTATGCGCCCGACTCCCCCGGCCAGCTTTTACCGCAAACTAGTTCTTAGACTGATCGACCAATTTGTTCTTGGCAATCCACGGCATCATCGAACGCAGCTGGGCACCTACTTTCTCGATCTGGTGCGCAGCAGTCAAGCGACGGCGTGCGTGCATGCTCGGGTAATTCGTCTTGCCTTCCTGAATAAATTGCTTGGCATATTCACCGTTCTGGATACGTTCCAACGCCTTCTTCATCGCGGCCTTCGACTGGTCATTGATGACTTCGGGGCCGGTGACGTATTCGCCGTACTCGGCATTGTTGGAGATCGAGTAGTTCATGTTGGCAATGCCGCCTTCATACATCAGGTCGACGATCAACTTGAGTTCGTGCAGGCATTCGAAATAAGCCATTTCAGGCGCATAGCCAGCTTCCGTCAGCGTTTCAAAACCCGCCTTGACCAGTTCGACGCAGCCACCGCACAGCACGGCCTGTTCGCCGAACAGGTCGGTTTCGGTTTCTTCGCGAAAGTTGGTTTCTATCACGCCGCCCTTTGTGCCGCCGATGGCAGCGGCATAGGACAAGGCAAGATCGCGCGCCTTGCCGGATTTGTCGCGATCGATTGCAATCAAGGACGGCACGCCGCCCCCTTTAAGATACTCGGAACGCACGGTATGTCCCGGACCTTTCGGCGCGATCATGACAACGTCAAGGTCGGCACGCGGTACGATCTGGTTGTAGTGAATGTTGAAGCCGTGCGCGAAAGCCAGCGTGGCGCCCTGTTTGATGTTCGGTGCAATGTCGTTGTAATACACGGCGGGTTGCGATTCGTCCGGCAACAGAATCATTACGAAGTCGGCGCCCTTCACTGCGTCGGCCACTTCGGCAACTTTCAGGCCGGCAGCTTCGGCTTTCGGCCACGACACGCCATTTTTGCGCAAGCCAATGGTGACGTTTGCGCCGGAGTCACGCAGATTCTGTGCATGCGCATGACCTTGCGAACCGTAGCCCACGATGGTGACTTGCTTGCCTTTGATCAGCGACAGATCCGCGTCTTTGTCGTAATAGACTTTCATGTTCTTACTCCGTGTAAAAATTGATTGGTAATCGTTATTGTGCGAGAGGATTGATGCGATCGAAATACATGCGCATACACCTCGCTGTTCAAGCTATATCTTCAAAACACGGTCGCCGCGACCTACACCGCAAACGCCGGAGCGGACGGTCTCAAGAATCAAACCCTTGTCGATGGCTTCGATGAAAGAATCCAGTTTGTCTTGCGTACCGGTCAATTCCATGACGTAACTGGATTCGGTCACATCGACAATATGACCACGGAATATGTCGGCCATCCGTTTCATTTCCTCGCGATCCTTGCCGACCGCACGCACCTTGATGAGCATGAGTTCACGCTCAACGTGCGCAGCCTCGGAAATGTCGACCACCTTGATCACGTCGATCAGCTTGTTGAGCTGTTTCGTGATCTGCTCGATCGTATCATCGGAGCCAGAGGTCACGATGGTCATGCGCGACATCGACGCATCTTCGGTCGGCGCCACGGTAAGGGATTCGATATTGTAGCCGCGCGATGAAAACAGGCCGGATACACGGGACAGCGCACCCGCTTCGTTTTCGAGCAGCAAAGAGATTACGTGTCGCATAGCTTCGTTAGCTTCTTTCACATTGAGTCAGATCCAATTGCCGCACGAGACGGTCTGCCGCAGGCGGCCACCGCGAAATGATAAACCGGTAAGCTCATCACTTCAGCGCGCCCCAGGTCGGCACGCGCTTCACGCAATCAATCGGGTAAATCAGAGATCTTCGGAAGACAGGATCATTTCGGTCAGACCCTTGCCTCCTTGAACCATCGGGTAGACATTCTCGGTCTGGTCCACCTGGAAATCCAGGAACACCAGATCGTTCTTGCGCTTGAACGCTTCGCGCAATGCATCTTCAACATCGCCGGGCTTCTCGACCTTTAAACCTATGTGACCATAGGCCTGCGAAATGGCTGCGAAGTCCGGCAGCGAATCCATATAGGATTCCGAATAACGATTGCCGTGGAAGAATTGCTGCCACTGACGCACCATGCCGAGATAGCGGTTATTCAAATTGATTATCTTGATCGGCAGACGGTATTGCTTGCAAGTCGACAATTCCTGGATGCACATCTGGATCGACGCTTCGCCCGTCACCACGGCAACCGGCGAACCGGGATGCGCCAGCTGCACGCCCATCGCTGATGGCAGACCGAAACCCATAGTGCCCAAACCACCGGAGGTGATCCAGCGGCGTGGCTTGTCGAACTTGTAGTATTGCGCCGCCCACATCTGATGCTGGCCAACATCGGTCGTCACGTAAGCATCGCCATTGGTGACTTGCCACAGCTTGTCCATGACGAACTGCGGTTTGATGATGTCGTCATTTTGCTTGTAAGCAAGACAGTCGCGGCGGCGCCATTCGTCGATCTGCTTCCACCATGCACCAATGGCCTCCTTCTCCGGCCGTTCGGTTGTCGCCGCCAGCAACTTGATCAGTTCATCCAGTACGTCGCCCACATCGCCGACGACAGGAACATCCACCTTGACGCGCTTGGAGATGGAAGAAGGATCGATATCGATGTGAATGATCTTGCGCGGCTCGGAAGCAAAATTCTTCGGATCGCCTATGACGCGGTCATCGAAACGTGCGCCAACCGCCAGCAATACATCACAATAATGCATCGACATGTTGGCTTCATATGTTCCATGCATACCCAGCATGCCGACAAACTGCTTGTCGGTTGCGGGATAGGCACCCAGGCCCATCAGCGTATTGGTACACGGGAAACCCAGCAGACGCGTGAGCTTGGTTACTTTTTCTGCCGCATTGGACAGAATTGCACCGCCACCGACATAAACCATGGGCCGCTTGGCTTCCAGCAAAAGCTGCACAGCCTTCTTGATCTGGCCGTGATGTCCTTTGACAACCGGATTATATGAACGCAACGAAACGGATTCTGGATATTCGTATTCGCAACGTTGCGCCGTCACGTCCTTAGGAATGTCGACGAGCACCGGGCCGGGCCGGCCGGTTTTGGCGAGGTAAAAAGCTTTTTTGATCGTCGAGGCGATATCCTTGACGTCCTTGACCAGCATGTTGTGCTTGACGCAAGGCCGCGTGATGCCGACGGTATCGACCTCCTGGAAAGCGTCCAGCCCGATAGCCGCCGTCGGCACCTGGCCGCTGATAATGACCATCGGAATCGAATCGGCAAAAGCCGTGGCAATGCCCGTCACGGCATTGGTCGCGCCAGGGCCCGAAGTGACGAGCGCCACACCAACGCTCTCCGTAGAACGGGCATAGCCGTCGGCGGCATGCACCGCTGCCTGCTCGTGACGCACGAGGACGTGACGAACCTTGTCTTGCTTGAATAGTTCGTCGTAAATGAAAAGGACGGCGCCGCCAGGATAGCCGAATAGATATTCGACCTTTTCTTCCTGCAAACACCTCACTACAATCTCGGCACCCGTTAAGACCATTGCACACCCAGCCTGACAACAGCTAAAAAAGAACCCTCTACGTTACCGGCGCAGGCCCGTTCGGTCAAGGCGCGGAGCGTTTTTGGCCCACTCATTTTATGGCCTTGATAGTCCACACCGAGAGCTGATCCTGGCCTCCCGCACTGAACTTTCCGATTTTTTGGCTTCTGTCGAACGCCGCGCATTCCGCCAGGCGCAATTCGCCTTGCGCAATGAAGACGCGTCGCTCGACGTCGTGCAAGACGCGATGCTAAAGCTCGCCGAGAAATACAGCGATCGCCCGGTAGAGGAACTGCCGCCGCTGTTCCAGCGCATCTTGCAAAATACGATTCATGATTATCATCGGCGCAGCCGTGTACGCAATCTGTGGGTAAGCCTGTTTTCGGCATTTAGTCACGATGACGATGAAGATGGCGATCCGCTGGAAACTATTGAAAGCGCTGGCGAGTCAGAGCAGTTGGCGACGCCTCATGGCGAATTCGAGCAAAACCAGACCCTCGCCATCATTGAGCGCGAGATAGAACGTTTGCCGGCACGTCAACGCCAAGCCTTTCTGATGCGTTACTGGGAAGAGATGGATATCGCCGAAACAGCTGCCATCATGGGCTGTTCCGAAGGCAGTGTGAAAACACATTGCTCCCGCGCCACACACGCGTTGGCGGCGGCGTTGAAAGCAAGGGGACTTGAGCTATGAACGGCCAATTTACGCCAGAACAGACCCAAGAGCGTCTATTCGGCCTAAAAATCAGAAATAAGCTAAACGCAGGTAACGGTCGGCTAAGTCGCCACGTTACCGAGCGCCTGTTTACTGCCCGGCAGACCGCTTTGTCCCAGTATCCAATCAGTGCGGGGCAAGTATCGTTTGCAGGATCATTCGGTAATTTTGGACAGCATTTAATTAACTGGGGCAACGATGCATGGCGGCCTATTGCCATTGCACTGATGCTCGTTACGTTAGCGGTCGGCAGTGACTATTGGCAGTCGTTGCAGCGCGCGGCTGACCTTGAGGAAGTCGATAGTGCGCTGTTGGCGGACGATCTGCCAATTTCCGCGTATCTCGACCGCGGCTTTGATGCATGGCTCAAAAACTCCGCGCAGCGCTGAGCGCATTGGTATGTGCGTGGGCGGGTGCGGTTGGCGCTGCGAGCACTCCGATCGCCCGTCCTGCGTCGGCGCCTCTGGCCGCATCTGCCAAGACTGCGCCCGTTAAGCCCCTGTCGTCCTCGGTTAAGGCTGCGCCCGGCTGGAATCAATTGACCCCTCAACAACAAACGATCCTCGCACCGCTGGAAAAGGATTGGAATTCGTTCACAAACACGCGCAAGCGTAAATGGGTCGGCATTGCTGATCGCTACCCATCCATGACGCCCACAGAACAGACCAACCTGCGCGCGCGCATGGCCGACTGGGCCAAACTTCCACCGGAACAGCGTGAGAAAGCCCGCACGCAATACCAGAAACTACGCACCGTGCCAACCGAAGAGCGGCGCATGTTGGAGGAGAAATGGCGTGAGTACAACGCTTTGTCTCCCGAGCAAAAGCAGCGCTTGAAACAAGCATCGAAATCCGCCAGCGTCCAATCAGGTCCCAGCGCAAAACCTGCCCTCTTGCAGCCTCCTAAACCGGTTGCTCTGGTGCCTTCTACGCGTAAACCAAAAAAGATGGCGCCAGCTATAAAGAAATCTGCACTGACCCAGAGCAAGACATCCGTTATCAGCACATCCACTCAGTCGGCTCCTATCGCCACCTCGCCGGATCATCTATAGCCACTGTAATGATTACTTCTACCGCACCCATACGAAGATGGGTCGAGCTGGCGTCGCTACGCCGTCGACTGGCCAGCATGCTCTATGAAGGATTGCCGGTATTCGGCATCGCTGTCGCTGGATGCCTTGTGCCGCAAGTTGCAATTGGCATGATTTTCAAGATAGCGCTTCCGGGCATTCTCATTTGGCTACACTTATTCCTGGTGTTGGGTGTGTATTTTGTATTCGTTTGGCATTACAGGGGCCAAACGCTCGCGATGCAAACCTGGAGCCTGCAACTCGTCGATGCGCGCAGCGGCAAGACACCCGCGTTGTCGCAACTCGTGCTTCGATATGTTCTGGCGTGGCCTTCGCTATTGCTGATTACAAGCGGCCTCGGCATTTTGTGGGCCGCTATGGTTGATCGCGACCGGCAATTTCCGCATGACCGGCTATCCGGCATCCGTGTCATATTCAATCCCGTGCGTCCGATGGAATAGAACTTTTACCGCAAGATCTTTACTGCAAGATCCTTTACCGCCGCTCAACGCCTCTGAGCATCACTATGGCCAGCAGCAAGAACATCAAACTTGGCGTCGTTGCGCTCATCAGCGGTGGCCAGCTATTTATGACGCCTAGATTAGAGAACAAGCTGTTAAGCAGATGAAACAGCATGCCCAGCACCACACCGAGTAATACGCGTCCGCCAACATTGCCGGAACGCTGATTGCCCAATGCAAAAGGCAACGCCAGGCCCATCATCACCAACGCGGCAAACGGATAAATAATTTTCTTCCAGTAGGCAATCTCATAGCGATCCGCGCGCTGGCTGTTTTCTTCCAGATGTTTGATCTCCTGGTAGAGATTGCGAATGGCCATGCGCTCGGGCGAGACCATCACCACGCTGATCATGTCGGGTGTCAGTTCGGATTTCCATTGCCATTGCGGTAAGCGCTCCACGCTGGTGTGATCAGGTTGAAAGCGGGTACGCACGACGTCCCGCAACATCCAGCCTTGATCCTGCAAGTAGTCCCCATTTGCTGCCTCATTGATAGCCAGCAAGCGATGTTGTGTATCGAATTCGTAAATGCGCACGCCTTCCAGTCGGGCATCCGGCAACGCACGCTGCACATTGATGAAAAGCAAACCATCGCGTATCCATAGCCCCGTGCGCAATTCCTGAGGCAACGCCGAATTGGTTGTACGCAATCGCCATTTCTGCGCCACACGCTCCATCGGAGGAGCAATGAATTCGCCCAGCGCGAATGTGGTCATCACAAAAATCAAACCGATGCCCATCAGCGCTCCGAGCAGGCGCGTTGTCGACACGCCGGAAGTGCGCATCACCGTAAGCTCCGAATTGCGCGCCAAATTGGTTAATGCGTATAGCGTGCCGATGAGTGCCGCGATCGGCACGACTTCATAGGCACGACTGGGAATGGAGAGTGCAACGAAAATCAATGCATGCTTCAGCGTATAGCCGTTGCGCCCGACTTCCTCCAGTTCGCCGAGAAAATCAAAAAAAGCAAACAGCGCAAGAAAAGCCAGCAGCACCAGCAATGTGGCGGCAACGATCTCGCGACGCAAATAACGATTGAGAACTATCATCGAACACGGCGCAAATTAGGATAAAGCTGCCGCACAAAGAGCGCCAGCAGCAACACACACATGAACACGTGAACCGCCCACATGCCGACATTGGCTGCGAGCTTGCCTTGCGCCACCCATGCTTGCGATACACCGATGAAATTCATGTATGCGGTGAATGTCAGCACGGCAAAAATCAGATTATTGGCGCGGCCCGCGCGCGGATTCACAAATGCCAATGGAATTGCCAGCAGCGCCAGTACCAGCGTAGCGATAGGCATACCAACACGCCACAACAGTTCGCCGCGATTTTGCTTGCTTTTCTGAGCAAGCAACAACGACGTCGCAGTGATTTTCGGCGTCACTTCGATCTCGCCCATCTCCCTGGGTTCTATTCGAATGGCATATCTTTCGAAGCGCGTCACGCGATATTCTGCCTTGCCCGGCTCGCCTTCATAACGGCGTCCATTCAGCAGCACGACAAAACGATCGCCGTTAGCCGCGATCTCGGCCAAACCTTCGGCGGCGACCGTCACGCTCTGCTTGCCATTCTGCACCGAGCTTATGAATACATTCTTGACGCGGCTGGAGTCGTTGGACATGGATTCGACGAAGAACACGCGTTGAGACGACGCCGATTCGCGAAATGTACCGGGTGAAACACGCGAGACTTCATCCCTGTTTTCCAGCCGTTTGCGATACTCGGCAGCCTGTCCCTGCGCCCATGGCGATAAGTACAATGACATACCCGCAACGGCAAGCGATATGGGTATCGCAAAGCGCAATACGGGCATCACCCAAGCCGTAAGCGGCATGCCAGCCGCGAACCAAACGACCATTTCGGAGTCTCGATAGCTGCGAGACATGGACAACAGTACAGCGATGAAAGCGGAAAGCGCCAATACCACTGGCAAATTGCTTAGCACGGAAAAACCGATCAATGCCAAGACCGCATCGGCCGGCACACGTCCTCCCGCGGCCTGCGACAACAGGCGTACCAGGGTAACGGTGATGAGGATCAGGAACAGCGCCACAAAAATGGCAATCGCCGTGCCGGCAAATTCGCGCAATGCTGCGCGCCTAAAAATCATTTAATGGCTGGCCCGCTTTGACGGCGCAGACGGCGTACGGAGATAATGCCCACCATACGCACGCCGTGCGCACAAATGCCTTGATGGAGACTGGAAAACCCAATGGAATTTAGCATAAAAGCTGCCTCCCCCGAAAAGCTCAAGACAGGTTGCTTGATTGTTCCTGCTTTCGCCGACGCCGCATTGGGTGCACAAGCGTCGCTCGTAAACGCCGCCAGCAAAGGTTTGCTCACCAAACTCATCAAACGCGATCTCGATGAAAAAGCCGGCGCGCTGATGGTAATCCCCAACCTTGCGGGCGTCAGTGCTGATCGCGTACTGGTCATGAGCCTAGGCAAACGGGAAGATTTTTCCGACAAGTCTTTACGCAGCGCAACTGGCGCGCTCGGTCGATGGCTTGCATCCAGCAATGCACACACAGCGGTCCTTTGCGCTACCGATTTGGTAATAGGCAAACGCGACTTGCCGTGGACGCTTCGTAGCACAGCACAACTGCTCGCTGATGCATCCTACCGTTACGACGCGCCGGGCAAAAAGAAAAAAGATGCGAATAAGAGTGGCGCAAGCAAAGTTGAGTTCCTTCTCGTCGGTAAGACGGACAACACTGCCAAAGCCGCACTGGTACAAGGCGCTGCCGTCGCAGCCGGCATGCGTTTGACGCGCGATTTGGGCAATCTGCCGGCCAATGTCTGCACACCGACCTATCTTGGCGAAGCCGCAAAAAAACTTGGCAAGGAATTCAAATTCAAAGTCGAGGTATTTGATAAACCCGCGATTCAAAAGCTCGGCATGGGCTCATTCCTGTCGGTGGCGCGCGGTTCGGCTCAGCCTCCGCGTTTCATCGCTCTGCACTACAAGGGCGGCGACGCCAAGGACGCGCCTGTCGTACTCGTTGGCAAGGGTGTCACCTTTGATTCCGGTGGCATATCGCTGAAACCTGGCGAAGGCATGGACGAGATGAAGTACGACATGTGCGGCGCCGCTTCCGTGCTCGGTACTTTTCGCGCCATCGCACAAATGAAATTGCCGATCAACGTCATCGGCCTGATTCCCACGACCGAGAACATGCCAAGTGGCGAATCGACCAAGCCTGGCGACGTTGTCACTTCGCTTTCCGGTCAGACCATCGAAGTGCTCAACACCGATGCGGAAGGCCGTTTGATCTTGTGCGACGCGCTAACCTACGCCGAGCGTTTCAAACCTGCTGCGGTGGTAGACATTGCGACGCTCACCGGCGCATGCATCATTGCGCTCGGCCATCACACCAGCGGTTTGATGTCCAACGACGATGCGTTGGCACGCGAGTTGATGGACGTCGGTGTTGAGTGCGGCGACCGCGCCTGGCAACTGCCTTTATTTGACGAGTATCAGGATCAACTCAAAAGCAACTTCGCCGACATGGCCAACATCGGCGGCCGTCCTGCCGGCACCATTACCGCTGCCTGCTTTCTGTCGCGTTTCACAAAAGCCTACAAGTGGGCACATCTGGATATCGCGGGCACAGCCTGGAAATCCGGCGCGGAGAAAGGTGCGACTGGCCGTCCCGTACCACTGCTTACGAACTTCCTGATTGCGCGAGCGCAGGCATAACAGCGGCATGACCGAGATCAAGTTCTACCACAACGCACCGGACCGCATCATGGCGGCCTGTTCCATCACGGCAAAAGCGGTGCGGCAAGGACACAAAGTGGTGGTCTACGCGCCGGACACGGAAAACGCACGGCGTTACGATAGCCTGCTGTGGAGCGTGCCTGCGCTCTCATTCGTGCCGCACGTACCCGCCAACTCGCCGCTTGCCGCGCGCACACCAGTGTTGATCGCCTCGCAACTGGACAATACGGCACATGCCGATGTATTGATCAATCTGGATGGCGAATTACCGCCCACCTTTTTGCGCTGGACAATGCTCGTCGAGATTGTCTCCAGCCAAGGCGAAGATCGCGATCCGGCTCGCCACCGCTGGCAATTCTACAAAGAGCGTGGATACGCCATCACCGCTCATGATTTAGCGAAAGCAGAATGAATCCGAATTCTCCGGCTGACGATGCAGCATTGAGCGATGCGTTGCTTTCCAAGGCAGACGCGCTCATTCGCCGCAATCGGCCGGATGGCGTCGGCAGCGATGCGGAAGAGTTGCCGCTGCTGACCGAAGAATTAGACGATCTGCCGCAACTCACCGAAGCGCTGGAAGACGTAGAGATCCTCGCGCTCGACGATGACGAAGATCTCGATGAACTATCCAGCGCAGAAAAAATACGCGAAGTGTCGCTGGACGGCGAAACCGACGTCGCGCAGTTCACCATAAGCCAGGACGACGTCGACCAAGCGGTATTGGTTGCCGTCAAACAGGCGACCGAACAAGCCAACATGCGCGTGGCCGAGCAGTTGATCGATTTCGATTCATATATTACGCAAGCATTGGAAGCCTGGATTTCCACCGAGTTGCCGCCGCTCATGGCGAGTGAAATGGATGGCATGGTCGAGCGCCTGCGCCTCAAGACGCTCGCCCAGATGCGCGCCACGCTACTGCCGGAACTTTCGGGCAAGTTGTCGGCCTTACTCGACGCAACTTCCAAGCCCGGTGACAGCGATACCTGAGTCGATATAAAATACTGGCCGAACACGCAGACATATTCATTTGGAATAACAAGCATGGCTTTTGAAAAATTCTTGCTGCCGCTTGCCGGAGCGGCCACCATCGCAATGGCCACATCATCCGCCTCGGCCACCGAACCCAGTGGCCTGAAGTTCGTCGCAACGGGCGGCCTCACCTACGGTGGTGACACCATCGTTGATGTGCATTACACCAATGGCAATCATCAGACATTGAAAGGCGGCGGTCTCGTCGAGCTCGGCGGCGGTCTGCAGTGGAAAGCATCCGACGCACCCATCGCGCTGCAACTGACGGGTAACTACCACTTCGATTCCGCGACAGCGCGTAACGGCCAAGCCTATTTCGAACGCTGGCCTATCGAAGGCATGGCCTACTATCAGCCTGATGGCCGCTGGCATGCCGGTCTAGGCGTGCGCTATGCGATTGCACCCAAGGCACGCATGCAAATCGACGGCGGCAGCGATCAAACAGTCGAATTCAAAAATGCCTTCGGCGGTATCGCTGAAGTCGGCTACCGCTTCGGCAACAGCATCTGGGTCAATGCCCGTTACGTCGGTGAGGACTACACGCCGAAATCCGCCACATCCAATACCTCCACTTACACTATCAATACCAACAAAGCCTCCGGCGCCCACTTTGGCGTCAACGTCGTCTTCGGTTTCTGATTACCCTTCGCGCCTCCAACTATCGTTCTGCCCGTTTCTCGGGCAGATCGTCTCGTCCGATATAATCGGCACTTTGCAGCTTCGCGTCTCGCGCCAAATGGAACTCGCCAAAAGTTATGAACCGGCAGAGATCGAATCTCGCTGGTACGGTCAATGGGAACGGAACGGCTACTTCAAAGCCGGTCTCGACACCAGCAACCAAAATGCATTTTGCATACTGCTACCGCCACCCAATGTGACCGGCACGCTGCACATGGGTCATGGTTTCAACCATTCGATCATTGATGCCCTTATCCGTTACCACCGTATGAAAGGTGATAACACCCTCTGGCAACCCGGCACGGACCACGCCGGTATCGCCACGCAGATCGTCGTCGAACGTAAGCTAGAAGGCGAAGGCATTAAGCGCCACGATCTGGGCCGCGAAAAATTTCTCGAAAAAGTATGGGAGTGGAAGGAATACTCCGGCAACACCATCACGCGTCAGATGCGCCGCCTCGGCACCTCGCCCGACTGGAGCCGCGAGCGCTTCACGATGGATGCTGGTCTGTCGAAGACCGTCACCGAAACCTTTGTGCGTTTGTATAACGAAGGCTTGATCTATCGCGGCAAACGTTTAGTGAATTGGGATCCCAAGCTCGGCACCGCCGTTTCGGATCTCGAAGTAGTGAGCGAAGAGGAAGACGGTTTTCTCTGGCATCTACGTTATCCGCTCGCAGATGGATCGGGCCATCTGGTCGTCGCGACGACGCGCCCGGAAACCATGCTTGGCGATACAGCCGTCATGGTGCATCCGGAAGACGAACGCTATGCGCATCTCGTCGGCAAGATGATTGCGCTACCGTTATGCGCCCGCGAAATTCCAATCATCGCCGACGACTACGTCGACCGCGAATTCGGTACCGGCGTCGTGAAGGTCACACCCGCACACGATTTCAACGACTACGCCGTAGGCCAACGTCATAACTTACCAATGATCTCGGTATTGACGCTGGATGCGAAGATCAACGTCAACGCGCCTGAAAAATATCGCGGGCTGGATCGCTTCGAGGCGCGCAGGCAAATCGTTGCCGACTTCGAAGTGCTAGGTTTGCTCGATTCGGTCAAGCCGCACAAGCTGCAAGTGCCACGGTGTGAGCGCACTAACGAAATCGTCGAGCCCATGCTCACCGATCAATGGTTCGTGGCCGTCAACAAACCCGGCGCCGAAGGCAGGAGCATCGCCCAGCAAGCCATCGATGTCGTCGAATCGGGCGAGATCAAGTTCGTACCAGAAAACTGGGTCAATACCTATTACTCGTGGATGCGCAATCTGCAGGACTGGTGCATCTCGCGTCAATTATGGTGGGGACATCAGATACCCGCATGGCATAGTGATGATGACCGTGTGTTTGTCGCGCACAATGAAGCCGAAGCGAAATCGATAGCCGCAGCGGATGGTTACACGGGTGCATTGAAGCGTGATCCAGATGTACTCGATACTTGGTATTCCTCCGCGCTGTGGCCTTTCTCCACGCTCGACTGGACGCCGGAATATCCAACCAAGTCCAACCCGGCGCTCGACTTGTACCTGCCATCAACCGTGCTGGTGACGGGTTTCGACATCATCTTTTTCTGGGTGGCGCGCATGGTCATGATGACCAAGCACATCACGGGAAAAATTCCGTTCAAGCATGTGTATGTACATGGCCTGATCCGCGATGCGGAAGGCCAGAAGATGAGCAAGTCGAAGGGCAATGTGCTCGACCCTATCGATCTCATCGACGGTATCGGTCTCGACGCGCTGATCGCCAAACGCACGACGGGTTTGATGAATCCGCGCGACGCCACGAAGATCGAAAAGAAGACGCGCAAGGAATATCCCGATGGCATTCCCGGCTTCGGCACCGATGCGCTGCGCTTCACCTTCGCTTCGCTTGCCTCGCCCGGCCGCGACATCAAGTTCGACATGCATCGCTGCGAAGGCTATCGTAACTTCTGCAACAAGCTGTGGAACGCCACGCGTTTCGTGCTCATGAATTGCGATGGTAAGGATTGCGGACTGGAGAATCACACCGCGGACGCGTGCGATGGCGCTTATCTCGACTTCTCTTTCGCCGACCGCTGGATGACCAGCCGCATCCAGCGCGTGGAAGCGGAAATTGCCAAACACTTTGCCGACTACCGTCTCGATCTCGCCGCGCGCGCAATCTACGAGCTGGTGTGGGACGAATATTGCGACTGGTATTTGGAACTCGCCAAGGTGCAAGTTAACGGCGGTACGCAAGCGCAGCAGCGCGCCACGCGGCGCACGCTCGTACGCGCGCTGGAAACCATTCTGCGCCTGGCGCACCCACTGATTCCCTTCATCACCGAAGAGTTGTGGCAAATCGTTGCGCCGGTTGCGGGCCGCAAGAATGCGGATTCCATTAGCATATCCGTATATCCGCAAGCACAGCTCGAACGCGTCGACGAAGCAGCCGAAGCGCGCGTCGCGCAACTCAAGGACATGATTAACGCCTGCCGCAGCCTGCGCAGCGAGATGAATCTGTCGCCAGCAACCAAGGTGCCGCTGATCGTGGCGGGCGACGAGGCGGCAGTAAAAGTCTATGCGCTCTATCTGGCGGCAATGGCGAAGCTGTCGGAAGTTACCGCAATCGGCGCTACGCTGCCGCAGTCACCTGCACCCGTGCAGGTGGTCGGCGAGTTCCGCATGATGCTGAAGATTGAGATTGATATAGCTGCCGAACGCGAGCGCCTCGGCAAGGAGATCGCGCGCATCGAAGGCGAGATCGTCAAAGCACATGCCAAGCTTGGTAATGAAAGTTTCGTCGCGCGCGCGCCAGCAGCGGTCGTCGAGCAGGAGCGTAAGCGCCTTGCTGAATTCAAAGCGACACTTGAGAAGTTGCACGACCAACACAGCCGGTTACGCTAGTTGTAGGAGCGGGCCATGCCCGCGACATCACATGTCAACCTGCACATAAGGCAAGGTGGGTTGCGGACATAGCTCGCTTACAGCCAGATTGCGTTCCAGTAGGCATAATCGCCGATTTGTTCGACGAGCCCGGCACGCAGAGGATTGGCGATGATGTAGCGTGTAACGGTCTGCACATCTTCCTCTGCACGTAACGCGTGATCGTGAAAGCCATGATTCCAGATTGGGCCTCTTCGCTTCAAAACCTGGTTCGTGGCGCGAGCCATCGCAGATTTGATGCGATTGACCGTGCGCGACAAATCCTCCAGCTCGCCGAGCTACACCAAACAATGTAGATGATCAGGCATCACTACCCATGCGAGTAGTGTCGCATCACCTCGGATATGCGCATCGTTCAGGCAACGACAAGCCGCACGAGCTGGGAGATGATCCAGGAAAATCCTGGAGCGATCTCGCGTCACGGTCGTTATGTGATAGAGCTGATTGGGCAGCGATACACGCCCTCGACGCAAGGCATGTTGCCCGGAACGTTTAGTAAAGGATGGCATACGCCGATTGTAGGAGCGGACCATGCCCGCAACAACGTTGATGCGCTCAGAGCGCAGGAAAGCTAACCTGCGGCTTTTCGTGCCAAATCGGAGGGAGGTCCCAATTCTTCGCGTATGTCGCGGGCATGGCCCGCTCCTACAGCGTCCGGAAATGATCTGAAATTACGAAGCCACTCTGGCCTGATCGTATATTTTGTCGAAGGTGCCGCCGTCCTGGAAGTGCATCTTGTTGGCCGTTTGCCAGTTGGTGAAGAAATCTTCCAGTTTGAATAATTTCAGCGGCGGAAACTGCTTGGCAAATTTCGCCATGACATTGGGATCGGTCGGGCGATAAAAATTCTTCGCTGCGATTTCCTGACCTGCTGGTGTGTACAGGTATTGCAGATAGGCTTCGGCGACTTTGCGTGTGCCGTGTTTGTCGACCATCTTGTCGACGACCGCTACGGGTGGTTCGGCCAAAATGGATATCGACGGGTAGACGATTTCGTATTTGTCTGGTTCGTCCGCCATGGATTTGAGTGCTTCGTTTTCCCAAGTAACCAGCACATCGCCGCGTCCGCCTTTTGTAAACGTATTCGCGGCGCCGCGCGCGCCATATTCCAATCCTTTAGTGTTGGCATACAGGCGCTTGGTAAATTCGCGCGCTTTCTCCTCTGTTCCGCCAGGTTGTTTCAGTACGTAGCCCCACGCAGCAAGGTAACCCCAGCGCGCGGCACCGGCGGTCTTCGGACTGGGAATAATGATATCGACATTAAAGCGCACGAGATCCGACCAGTCGCGTATGTTCTTTGGATTACCTTTGCGCACCAAGAACGCGATGGTTGATGTGTAAGGCGCCGCATCGTGTGGCAAGCGCTGCGACCAATTGGGCGCAATAAAATTCGTGGCGGCAAGATTCTCGACGTCAAAACCCATTGCAAGCGTTACGACGTCCGCTTCCAGGCCCTCCTCAACTGTTGTCGCCTGCTTGGAAGATGTGCCGTGCGTCTGCTTGATATTCACCGTCTCGCCGGTTTTAGCTTTCCAATATTTGGCGAAGGCGACGTTGTATTCGGCATACATCTCGCGTGTCGGGTCGTACGAGACATTCAACAAAGTGACGTCGGCGCGGGCCGCGCTCATCGCACACAGAGCCAAGAACAAGATCATCAGATTGCAGCGGGTTTGCCTGAGATTCATGGTTGCTTCCTTACTGGGGTGATAGCGGACAATCCATCATGCGAACAGCTTCAGTGCTCACGAAGCATTCCGGTACGGTGCATAGACCTGGTCGAATATGCCGCCGTCTTGAAAGTGCGTGATCTGAACCGATTGCCAGCTGGTGAAAAGCTCGTCGAACCTGAATAGCTTCAGCTGTGGAAATTGCTTGCCATATTTAGCCGCAACGACCGGATCGCTTGGGCGGTAAAAATACTTGGCCGCGATTTCCTGACCCGTCGGTGAATACAGATATTGCAGATAGGCCTCGGCGACTTTGCGTGTGCCGTGCTTGTCAACCATCTTGTCGACAACCGCTACCGGCGGCTCGGCCAGGATGGATATCGATGGCGAGACGATTTCGAATTTATCGGGATCTTCGGAAACCATTTTCAACGCTTCGTTTTCCCATGACACCATCACGTCGCCGATATCCGCTTTGGTGAATGTATTGGTCGCGCCTCGCGCGCCATACTCCATGACCTTGGCATTAGCGTACAGACGCTTTAGGAATTCGCGCGCCGTCGCTTCGTTTCCGCCGGGTTGCTTCATTGCGTAGCCCCACGCCGCCAAATAGCACCAGCGCGCGGCAGCGGCGGTCTTGGGATTGGGAATGATCAAGTTGATGTTGAAACGTGTGAGGTCCGGCCAGTCCTTGATGTTCTTGGGATTGCCTTTGCGCACCAAGAATACGATGGTCGACGTGTACGGCGACGAATCATGGGGCAGCCGCTGTTGCCAATTGGCGGATAGCAAACCGTTGGCGGCAATGGATTCGATGTCCTGCGCTAGCGCTAGCGTCACAACATCGGCTTCGGCGCCTTTGTTGACGCTGCTGGCCTGATTGGGTGAATTGCCATGCGTTTGCTTGATCGTCACCGTCTCGCCCGTTTTGCTCTTCCAATATTTTGCAAAGGCGGCGTTGTATTCCACGTACATCTCGCGGGTGGGATCGTAGGAGACATTCAGAAGCGTGGTTTCTGCCCATGCGCTACTTGCGGCGCTGAGAGACATGACAAACGCCAGTAGTACATGACGTGGTAACTTGAAATTCATGCGTGCATCCTCGTTCGGATATTTGCGGTTTGATGCCATTCGCCAAGGCACGCCCATTCGTTATCGCTCGAGGCGACAAACCGGATTGGCGCGGTAGAGTGGCGTAACGACCGCAATTGTAAAAAGTTGAGTCTTCATGTGCGGCAACAACATGCCTAAACGACAACCGGTTCCGATCGCTGCATAAACCAATCCAGGAAAAATATTTTTGCACTCACGGAGGGCGATCATTGCGATGCGTGTTCGCGATATGTCGTAGCAATCTATATGTTCGGTAAGACGAAGCCCTTTGTCGTCATGATCGAATCGTTCGTCGGCTTACGCGTCGTTCATACCCCACAATTGCCCGTCCGGGCGTATCCATCTGTCGTGAGAAAACGCCGGGAAGACTCAACTTTT
>DASUGV010000304.1:0-2273 GCA_036273835.1 Rhodocyclaceae bacterium | reverse complement strand
AGTGCCTGCTCCCATGCTGGCGTCGGACGATCGAAGCGCGGCCAGTAATCGCGGAAATTGCGCGGCAAGAGCAGATAGCTCTTGTAGCTGAACGTGTCGAAGAACCAGTAGATCGGACGCAACGGATAACGAAGACGCGTTTCGAGAAAGCTCCGAAAGCCGACGCGCTGGATGAGGTTGTGACCGCGATACGCTTCGTGAAGAAGAACATGCGAGGTGTAGATCACTGCAAGCTTGCGGCCTTCGAATTCCATCGGGAAAACATCGACTGATGCCATACCGACGAGCGCACGCATATCCTGCGATCGAAACAGAACGATCCGCTGATGCGCCTTCAACTTCCCTTCGACGTAGCCCCGCTCCGTATCGTAGAAAGTTTCCGTCAGCTGCCAGATCTCGTCCCAGGTTTGTGATGTGATCGCAGTTGTCGGAGCACACCTTACATCAGGATTTGCTCGGCCGCGCAATTTGTACTTGTCGATGCTGCGTGACGCAATCACGGAAATATAAATTAATGAGGCTTTGGTAAGGCACACCTGCCTCCTCAGCCACGGATTTCTTGAGCTTCGACGCATAAGGATTCTTACGCGATTTCATTTTTGAAAGGTCGTATTCTGCTTTCATCTCTAACCACCTTTATGTGTAGGGTTTGCACGCAAAGCGTGCGAACGCGTGACAAGAAATAGCCACCCAAGACGTTGGCATAAGAACATCGAGTAAAAATCTGCTTTGGCATAGCACCGCGTGCGCGGAGCGCACCCTACCCGGCCGGAACAGAAACACCTAGTTCGTTGAGCATCACTCGAACCTTCTCGCGAATTTTGTCGCGCACATTGCGATACTCTTGCGGCGACATGTGCTTAGGATCGGGAAGTAGCCAATCGGTTCGTTTGCGAGCGCGAATGAGCGGACACTTGTCTCCACAACCCATCGTTGCAACAAAATCAAATTCGACGCTCGGCAACTCATCGAGAGATTTTGAACCATGCGCCGAAAGATCGTAACCAAGCTCGCGCATGGCCTCGATTGCTTTGGGATTGATAACTCCCGATGGATTGGAACCTGCGCTGAACGACTCGACTGCGCTACCGCCCAACATGCGGGCAAATGCTTCGGCCATTTGACTTCTATTCGAGTTTTCAACGCACACGAATAGAACGCGTTTGACCGATTGACTCATGAACAACTCTCCACTGCATTGCGCGAACAGCACTCTTTCTCTCTGGCGCATCTGCAAAACACAACAGCCAAAGCCGCTCCAACAAACGGTGCAGTGAGATACAGAAATATGTTTTTGACATCTCCCGAAACAACCGCGGGCGCAAGCGAACGCGCGGGATTCATTGACGCGCCACTGATAGGGCCCGCGAACAAGGCCTCAAGCGCAACAACGCCGCCAATGGCAAGACCTGCCGTTATTCCTTTCTCGCGAGCGCCTCTCGAGACACTGAGAATGACGAACATCAGCGCCATCGTAAGTACGACCTCCAACACCCATGACGGCACAAATGTTCCCGCGGGATTAGTTGAACCCAACGACTCATGCAGCGGAAACAAAATGCGCAGAAGAAAGCTCGCAAAAAAAGCGCCAACGATTTGACTTGCGATGTATGGCAATACGTTGTCGCCGGGCAAACGCTTTGCAAGATAAAAGCCCATTGTGACCGCCGGATTAAAATGCGCCCCGGAAATATCGCCAAGCGCGGAAATCATCGCGAAGACAGCCAAGCCGAAAGCGATTGCTACACCGGCATGAGAAATCACGCCACTGACATCGCTCACAACAATGGCCCCTGTTCCGGCAAACACGATCCAGAAGGTGCCAAATGCTTCAGATAGCAGCCGCTTGTGTATTGGAAGTGTCACCTACGCGCTCTCCTGTGATGCTCGGGCTTCAGCCACGATTTCTTCAAGAGCAAGGCCAAACGAAGAGAATGGACAAACGACGAAAATCTTGTTTGTCCTGTACCACGCACTCTGTACTCCAATTACGTGATATCGCCATTGATCGTCCCGCTTTTTTAGTGCAAAGACAGGGCCGCCGCTCATGCCATCTGCATCTTTGAAGAAACCTTCGGCGCCATCAATTAGCTTTGCGTAAAATTGATTCTTCGCCTTCTCGCCTGCTTCAATAGGCTCCTCAGCCACAGTCAGTGACAACATGATTACCCGGGCAGTAATGGATTGCTTCCCGTCGTAATTAACGGTTTCCGATGGGATACCCATAATCACCCAGTGATCGTACTCAGTTGTATGATCGCTCCAAGCATCCC
>DASUGV010000303.1:0-2731 GCA_036273835.1 Rhodocyclaceae bacterium | reverse complement strand
CAACGAATTGGAAGCACAATTGGCCGAGCTTGAATTATCCAAGCGTATCGCCAAGCACAAGACTATCCAATCAACATGCACTAGGGTTTCGCTGATCGAGAACTCAACGAATGTTTGGAAAGAAATTCATGTTTTTGATCTCTGCATACAATCCCACATCTAACCTCAAAGTCGAGAGATGCGGTCCACACGCTTCCTTGGTTGCAGCGTGTTTATAAGTTAAGCGTGAATAAAACCTCGAATCTGATCCACCCTATACAAACTTCATATCACCATGACTTTCTTCGACAGTCTCAATGCCGCCTGGCAAAGAAATAATTCTCTCCTGTGTGTAGGTCTCGATCCGGAAGTAGCCCGTTTTCCCGATTACTTGCGCGGAAAACCCAATGGCATATTTGATTTCTGCAAAAGCATCATCGATGCGACGGCAGATCTTGTCTGCGCCTTCAAACCGCAGATTGCCTACTTCGCGGGCGCGGCGGCAGAAGATCAATTACTATCGTTGGTCGCCTATATTCATACGGCATATCCTGGCATTCCAGTCATTCTCGATGCCAAGCGCGGAGATATCGGTGCCACCGCAGCGCAGTACGCGCGCGAAGCTTTCGATCGTTATCGCGCAGATGCGCTGACCGTCAATCCCTATATGGGTTTCGATTCGATCGAGCCTTATCTCGACTACAGCGACCGTGGTTTGATTGTGTTGTGCCGTACTTCTAATCCGGGCGGTTCGGATTTGCAGAATCTGGATGTTGGCGGCGGACGCAAGCTTTACCAGCATGTCGCCGGATTAGTTGCGGACAAATGGAATTGTCATAAGCAGTGCGCGCTGGTGGTTGGTGCGACCTTTCCGCAGGAACTGGCGGAAGTGCGCAGCATCGTCGGTGAGATGCCATTGCTGGTGCCGGGTATCGGTGCGCAAGGTGGCGATGTGAAGGCAACGGTGACCGCAGGTTGCACGGCACGCGGTACAGGATTGATGATCAACTCGTCGCGAGCGATTTTGTATGCGAGCAAGGGTGAAGACTTTGCGGCGGCTGCACGCGCGGTGGCGCTGGCGACACGCGATGAGATCAACGCATATCGGTAGCCCGGATGCAATGCAATGGAATCCGGGTTGGGAGTTGATTGACGCATAGCTCCCGGATTTCGCTGCGCTGCATCCGGGCTACACATCTCGCAATGCGATGCATTTGCGGGACAGCTATTCAGCGCGCCGCCATTGCTGCCGTAGTAATTGGCGTCTCATCCTTATTCCTCATTCAACATGACTGGCATGGAATGCTACATGTGGCGCAGCGCCTTGCCGTGGACGGCATTAGCGGAACTGGCAACGTCCGTAATCGAACGTTGGAACACGGTCACGCATTTCGTCGTTCAGAGCGACAAGCGCGAAGGTGTGTGGACGGCGCGGCATGAAAGTGTGGCGACACCGTTTCTGGTGCTGTCCGAAAATTCGCTGCGCGGTTCGATTCCTCGCGATGGCAATCCTTTGGCCATGCTTTTGCTGATCGGCATTGCGATCAAGCGTGCTGATTCGGTAGACCTATTTTTTTCCAATGGCAAGAAGATCGATCCAATGAAATTCGCGCCCAGCGATCTGCTTGCGTTAATGCCGCAAGCGACGCATGCGGCACATCGAAAGCTGGCGGAGCTGATTGTGACGCCCGCAAATTTATGACAAATGACTGAACGGTGGATGTAAAAAAACCGCCACGCGGGCGGTTTTTAATCGGACCTCTACCAATACATTATTTCTTCGGAGCGTCCTTGGCAGGCTCATTCGGAGCTTCCTTGGGTGCGGGCGTGATGCCCAACAGCTCCACTTCAAAACTCAATGTCGCGTTAGGAGGAATTCCATTTTGACCTCTGTCGCCGTAAGCGATCGTAGGTGGACAAGTCAGTTTTGCCTTGCCGCCAACTTTCATTTTCTGCAGCGCTTCGGTCCAGCATTTGATAACGCCATTGAGAGGAAATTCAGCCGGTTCGCCACGCTTGTAAGAGCTGTCGAACTCTTTGCCGTCCGTTAGTGTGCCGCGATAATTCACCTTCACCATATCGGTCGCCGCAGGGTTGGGCCCGCTTCCTTCTTTCAGCGATAGATAAACAAGGCCGGACGCGGTTTTCACAGCGCCTTTTTCCTTGGCGGCTTTGTCGGCGAAGGCGGCGCCCGCGGCGCCCGCTTTTCTCCCGGCTTCCGCGCGGCGGCTTTCGGCAAATGCCTGAATCTTCGGTCCCTGCGTTTCGAGATCGACCGCAGGCTTGTTGCCGGCGATCTGATCGGTCAGGCCTTTCTTCACGAATTCCAATTCGGCTGGCGTCAGGTTAAAAACCGAAGAGGTTTGCTGGCCGATGACCAAGCCCAACGCATACAAGGTTTTCTGGTCGTCCGTCATCGCTGCCGCGTGTGCAAGCGGCAAGATCAACGCAACAACAAGGGCTGTAACGATGTTCTTCATGAATTTCCTTTGGAATATGTATATTGAATATGCTAATTGAGTCAGAGAATCATTCCCGCGCCAACGGTATTGTTGGTGGATTCGTCGACAACGATGAACGCACCCGTTACGCGATTGTCCGTGTAAGCATCGGTGAATAGCGGTTGCGCCAAGCGCCACGATACACGAGCAATATCGTTCATTGCCAGCGCGCTGGCATCGATATGCTCTTGGGAGTTTACATCCACCTTGAACGCGATACTGCCAAGCTTCGCCTTCGTCGTACGCGCGGT
>DASUGV010000302.1:0-8049 GCA_036273835.1 Rhodocyclaceae bacterium | reverse complement strand
GACAAAATAGTCGGCGTTGCTTGGCTTGTCGGCATCGATGAAGACAAGATCGAACGGGTCGCATCCTTCCGCTGCGAGTTTCGGTAATGTCTCCAATGCCATGCCAACGCGCAGGTCGACGAGATCGCTCAGACCCGCGTGTGCGATATTGGCGCGCGCCACGCTGGCATGTTGCGGATCTATTTCCAGCGTGACGAGTCGGCCGTCGGCGGGCAATGCGCGCGCGAGCCAGATCGTGCTGTATCCGCCCAATGTGCCGATCTCCAGAATCCTTCGCGCACGTTGCATGCGCGCCAGCAGATGCAGCAGCTTGCCTTGGTTCGGCGCGACATTGATGGGAGGCAAGCCCGCCGCGGTGCTGGCTTCGAGCGCACTATCCAGTGCTACATCCGTTGGCACCAGCATATCGACAATGTAACGGTCGACATTCGTCCACTTTTTCTGGCTCATGGAATTTCAATAAATGCTAATGTCATTTACGCAGATCGACTAGCGTATTGGCGTGTAATTGACCGGAACCCAGGCATATGCTTTGCCGGCATGCCGCACATGGCCCAGACCGGGAAACGAGATGTGCGCAGCAGCTACGACGTAGTGTTGTTTGGCCGCTTCGGCAAAAGCTTTTTTGCGCTCGACGGCGGCAGACTTGCTATCGGAATCGAATTTGATGGTGACGGAGGGGTCGTCGAACTGTACCGCCGCGACGTGCACCAGATCGCCCCAGATCACCAGCTTCTGACCTTTGCTTTCGACGACATAGCTGGTATGGCCAGCGGTATGACCGTGCGTCGCGACCGATTTGATGCCTGGCGACAAGTCGGTGTTGCCGTTGAAGGATTTGAATTTGCCCGCCTTGATATACGGATTCAGCGACGACATGGCGCCCTGGAAAAAACCTTTGTCATCGGCGGATGCCTTATCCATATTGGCCTGGCTGAGCCAGTAGTCGGCATCGCGTTGATCGGCGCGCACGATGGCGTTGGGGAACGCCAGCTTGTCGCCGGCCATCAGGCCGCCAACGTGATCGGGATGCATGTGCGTGACATAGATTTCGTCGACCTGTTCGGGCTGGTAGCCGGACGCTTTCAAATTCGCGAGCAAATTACCCAGCGTAGGGCCGAACAGCGTGGCAGCGCCCGTGTCCACGAGAATCAGTTTAGTGCCTGTGTTGATCAGGTAGCCATTGACCGATGTATCGAGCGGACTTTTCAAGCCATATTCGGTGAGTGCTTTGTCGACCTTGGCGGGCGTCGTGTTGGTCAGCAATTGATCGACGGGCAGGGATACTGTGCCGTCGGACAGCGCCGTGATTTCAAAATCTCCCAACATCATGCGGTAGTAGCCCGGGGCCGATGTCTTGACCATTGGCGCCGCGGCACTGGCTGTAGTGCTGCCAAGGAAGCAGAAGCTTGCCACGGCAAGAACGGCCGCCATGCCGTTGCGAAAAAAACGGATTGAGTTCATCGGTATTCTCCTCGGATGTTAAACGTGAAGGGATGAAGATATATTTTAGTCGGAATACCTTGCCGGATTGTCATCGGCGTTCAACGAAGAGCGAGCTCGTCATCCGTGACACCACGAATCGGTGTGCATGTTCCTTTAGCGCGTGAGCTTGCGGCAATCCAGTGGCAGGAACATATCCGGTACGGTGGTTTGGTCGATGCCTTCGATCGTCATTTTGTCCGGCCCTTCCGCCTTGCCGCACACCCACGCAATGGGAACGATGGGTGCGTCAGTCACGATGGCAGGTCGCAGCGAAAGAATTTTTCCGGCGATCGCTGCATTGGCCCGATTGCCAAATGTCATATTGATGACGCCACCTTGTATCGAAACCGCGCTGATGTAATTGCTCACGATTTTATCGGCGACCGGCAATCCGGCTGCGGCATTGTCGGCGGGGAAGGTTTGCGTTGCGCCCCATGCGGCGTCGATTGGTTTCTTCGCGATATCGGCCAGGGGCATCGCAGCTTCGATTTGCTTGCGAACGATGTTGCTCTGAAAAGAAGGAATTGCGATCGTCGACAGAATGGCAATCACAGCCAGCACGGCCATCATCTCCATCATCGTGAAGCCGCCAGGCTGTTTTGCCATTTAACTACGCCGGCGTTCGATATCGCGCAAGAAGGCTTCTTTTTCCCGTGGCGATATCATGATGAATCGATGCGCGCCGTAATCGATGCGCAACCGGTCGAGCGAAAGCGCGGGGCTCGACCGCGGATTCCGGGTCGGCGTGATGGAATGAATGTCGCGCAGTGTGATTGTCCTGCGGAATGGACCGAAGTAAATGGCGAGCGTTGTGCCGTCAATCGTGTAGCAAGTGCCCAGCAACATCCATAGTACAAAGCCGCTTGCGGCTAAATAGAGCAGCATCAGCATGAATTCGGATGTTGCAGACAAGAGAGGCCAGACCGAATTCAGGCTTACACCCAGCACCACCGGCAGCATCGCAACCGGAATGCAAATGACTACATCGATTTTCGATCTGTATGTCGTACGCATTTTCTGAGATTCGGCTTCCGCCTATTTTTAGTGCCGAACGGAATATTCATAAATATGCATAATGCATTGTCTGGAACGCGTCAGCGTTTACGGTACGACAAGCTTGCGGCTTCTGCCTCGCCTGCGCCAGAGTTCGTACGCCAAGAAGCCGACTACGAATACATTACCGATGAGCACCAGCGCGCTGATGAGCGATGGCCGATGTACGAGGTGCAATACTTCGAACGGGATATAGAGTCCGCCCGACAACGCGCCGAGCCACTCGCCCCAAACCAGGTCGTTCCATAGTCCATAAGCTTCGACAAAGCGCAGGATGATGTAACCCGAAGCGAGCAAGACCACTAACCGAATATTGGCGTCGCTGATTATGTCCGCATAGTGCAACAGGATGGACGAATACTGCGCGCTCGGATTCAAACCGAAGCGGCCTATGAGTTCGACGGCGAGGTGGCGCACGTCGTGGCGCATAAGACTCAATAGGCCGATGCCGCTTGCGAGGGCAGCGAATCCTTTGACGGCTTCGAAGATGGCAATCGCACGAAGCGTGCGTCGCTCCGCAATGGGATGTTTCGATACGGCAGGAATGTGGTTTTCGTCAGCCATGGTTGAAAACAGAATTCAGGCGCGTCTATTCTGGTCCTGATTGAAGTCCTGTAGTCAATTATTTTGTGGCGTTGCGTTGCGTCGCGCCATCGTGAGAACGCCGAACAAACTCCGGCACATTTCGTGCTGAAGATTGTTTTTCAGCTTACCGAAAGCGAGGAGATCGATATGGATTTATATCAAGGCACCCGCGCGAGCGAAGATCTTTCCAATTCCGAAGTCAGTCCGGTGGATCACACGCTCGGGTCTCCCTCGGCCTCGGTCATTCTCATCGAGTATGGCGATTTTGAATGTCCGTCTTGCTTGCAGGCTTATCCGGCTGTGAAACTTTTGCTGGAGACGCACGGCGCAAAAATGCGTTTCGTCTTCCGGCACTTTCCGTTGCGAGAAACGCATCCGCATGCGGAACTCGCCGCGGAGGCTGCGGAGGCCGCCGGGGCACAGGGCAAGTTTTGGGACATGGCGGCGCTACTTTTCAAGAATCAGCTTCACCTGAATGCGAAAACATTGCGTCGGTGTGCCGAAGAATTGGAACTGGATATGCTGCGTTATGACATGGAGATAGATGACCATGTCTATCTGCAGCGTGTGCAGGAACACATGGCTTACGGCGAAGCGAGCGGTGTGCGTCAGACGCCGGCGTTTTTCATCAACGGCGAAATCGTCGACGTGTCATTCAGTATCGAGCATTTATTCAAAGTGGTCGACGAGCAGATCGCAGAAAGAAGCAATCGATAGCTGCGTGATGGCTGCGAGCGAACGGCTGCGAAGCGCTTAAGCATTGGGCATCGCCAGGCTTGCCCACAAATGCGCGGCAGCGAGCGAGCGATAAGGTTTGTATCGTTCCAATATGCGTTGTGCCGTGGTTTGATCGAGCTTTATGCCATTGTTCTTGATCTTGACAATAGCCGCACGCACGGCTGCATCGCCGTGCAGAGAGCAATCCACTGCGCCTAGTCCACGCATGAGTACATATTGCGCAGTCCATGGCCCGATACCCTTTATAGCGGTCAATTGCAAAGCCGCTTCATCCGGATCGCACGCGGCGAGATATAGCAAATCCAGTGTCCCGTCTTCGACCAAACGTGCCACGCGCATCAGCGTTTCGCTCTTCGCACGAGAGAATTGCATGCCGACAAGCGCATCGACGTCGACGCAGGCGAGCTTGCTGGCATCGGGATAGCAGGCGAGTCCGCTCGAATGGCGCAAGCCGACCAACTCGATCAGGCGGCGGCGCAGCGTAATGGCAAAAGCAAGATTGATTTGCTGCCCGATAATTGCCCATGTGATTGCTTCAAATGGCGTTGCCGTTTGCGGAATGCGCAGGCCACGCTGCCGCTGCACGATTCCGCCGAGCAGTTTGTCCTGCGTGACGAGGCTTTCGAAGTGATCGGATTCGATATGCAAACCGAGTATGCGCTCGACCGTCTCGCGTAACTGTCGAGGGCTTAGACTTCGAGCATTGGATTCCGCGTCCAGTTCGTAGCGGGCTTCTTGCGAATCGAGTTCGATGCGCAGCAGCGCTGGCGCGCCATCGAGCGTCATGCCTTTCAGGATGACGCTGTCGCTCACTTTCTCGGCGACTTGCTGCGGATCTCTACCGTGAAAGATCAAAACTTCGCGCGACCGATAGCTTGGCGGAAGGGCGATTCTCGAATCGGAAATTTCATGGATCTGCATAGTACGCATGCAGTATGTCAATTGACTACGAGGGAAGTCGAGAAAGAATTTGTGTGCTACGGCAAGAGAATGGTGTGCGCTACCACAATCTGCCTTGCACTGCGGTTGTGGCCGCTTCGGATGAAATATCAGATGTGAGAGTGGATGCGTTCGTCGCGGCTGTGGCGCGCCTTTCCGCCGCTAGATCCACCAGCCGGCATATGGTGACCATGCCTTTGCCCTTGAGCCGCAACGAAACCGGCTCTTCGAAGCGAAAGCGGTTTTTCAGGCGCTCGTAAGTGGCAACGTCGCACTGTATGCTATTGGGATGACCTTCGCTGGTGATGCGGCTGGCCAGATTGACGGTGTCGCCCCACAAATCATAGATAAATTTTTTCTTGCCCACGACGCCGGCAACGACGGGGCCGGTTCCGATGCCGATGCGAACCTTGAGCGGATGCGCAGCAGGTTGCGGATCGTTTGCCAGCCATGCGTGAATGTCCAACGCCAACTCTGCGACGGCTGCGCAAGGATCCGCCAGCCCATCGTTGAGTCCGCCCGCGACCATGTAAGCGTCGCCGATCGTCTTGATCTTCTCCAGGCCGTGCGCTTCGGCAAGGCCATCGAAATGGCTGAACACGCGGTTGAGCATTGCGAAGACTTCAGCCGGCGCCATCTCGGATGCGAGCTCGGTGAAATTCACGATGTCGGCGAACATCACTGTCACTTCGGCAAAGCCATCCGCGATGGTTTCCGTCGAATGCTTCAAGCGTTGCGCGATCGGTGCTGGCAGAATGTTGAGCAACAGACGTTCCGAACGCGCTTGCTCTGCGGACAGCAAGGTGTGTGCAGCTTCAAGTGCCTCGCGCGCGCGCGCGCGTCCGATCAATGCAAAGCGCAGCAGCAAATAAACGAGCGTCGAAATCGTGACGAAGTTGAGCGCGAAAAACATCATGGAGATTTGTCGCGGTACCGTCGGCACCGTATTGATCGACATCTCAGCCAAGAAATAATCCGCCGCGCCCGTCGCGAGCGTGAGCACCAGATAGGCGATAAACCACGGCAGCGATTCGCGCACGCCCAGACACAGCAGCGCGACAATGGGTGCAAGCAAACCCCACAAGATGAGGCCGGAGGCCGACACGAAGTCGCCAAGTGCCCATTGTGCGACGAAGGGGAAAAACAGTAACAAGCCGAGTTGCGAAAAACGGAACAGCTCGAAGTTGCGGAACTGCACGTAAATCCAAAGATTTGCCGCCACCAGCACTTGCAAACCGAAGGGCAGCGACGTGGACAGGCGTGGTCCCATGACCCAGTAAATCATCAACCACAAGGCCGACGCCAAACTCACCAAGCCGCTGATGAATACCAGCAATGATTTCTGCTGACGCAAGTCTTCGCTATCACCAGGTTCGATACCGGCGGTGCGGAGTCGGGCGAAGAGGGTGTCACGCATAGGGCTTTTCGTGTCGGAGCTCATGGCTGCACGGTGCGACCAGCACTAATCAGTTCGTCCAGCAATACATAGCGCGACATCCATATGACAACATCATCAGTGCCGCCCGTTACGAGAAGGGTGCCGGTAGATAGATATGAATTATCATGTTGATCCTCACCGGTCGACCAGAGCGCAAGAGCGACAGTTTTATCTGAGCTCAGTTTGTTGCCTGTCGTGCTGGTGCACAAAGTGCTGCAGATTGATATGAAGCCACCTGAGATTTCGCTTCCGCTATTGCCAGTACTGAGCGTTATGGTGTTCGCAGTCGCGGGAGGCTGGGTAGTCGTAAAGTTGGTAGCCACCATATAACTTAATGTCTGTCCCCATGCATCTTGGCCTTCTGCTTGAGTAATACCAAGTGTGCTCCATGGCAGTCGGCCAGGATTGTTAGCGCAATTTCCGCCAGCGTTATATGTTGCAATACCGTCAGTGGTCGCGGCAGGGCAGGGTACCGTACCATTTGCGGCGACGTAACCGAGAATAGCCGAACGTGCATTATCCAAAGACATGCGCGTATCAGATAGATGTGAGCGTTGCGACTGCACGCGCAGGGCCGTCAACGCACCTGCGCCAAGCAGCGCCAATATGATGAGTGCGATAGCGATTTCTACCAAGGCAAAGCCTGCGAGTTTTCGCTGTCTTGACATGTCAAATGCAAACTAATTTATCGGGACTGCTCGTAGTGTTCACAGTCAATGTGCAACTGTGAGTGCTTGGAGGTGGGAGAGTGAGTGTTAGCGTTGCGATATTGCCGATCCCACGATACAAAATGTAGTCGTACCAACGGTTGTAACACAACCAACTAGAAGCTTGCGTGTATGACGGTGACGAGCTTCCGACCCCATTACAACCGGCGCCTCCAGCGCCTGGATTAAGCACGGACGCTGTGTCGAATTGTTGATCAAATTGGGTACTGATTGCGCTGCGGCCCATGACAACGGAGGCCATGGGCGGCGAAGGAGAAGGGATGACGTATTGTTCTAGGCTGCTTGGAGTATTCAAAAGAGAGGACGACGAATTTGTCTGAGCGAAATACCATTGAAGGCCATGCGTTGTGGCGGCCGTAGTATTCGCAAATTGACTTAGCACGATGTTGATTAGTGGCCGATACAAATCGTTATTTGTAATAGGTATAAGTGTGTCGTTGAATGTGTTGTCGTGGGAAACGGCAACAAGATTTCCATTAGCTGTGGCGTTGGCCGCTTCAAGATAATTTGGCGCATTTGTTATGCCGCAAGCATCTGTAGCGTTGCGAGTTTGATTATTCAGCGCAGGGCCTGGAGCAATCAACACGGCAATGACGTTGGAATACGCGGGAGATAACGCAAGGCTACCGAGCTTATCGAGATTGATTTGCATGCCCAGTTTATCCCGCGAGGGCGCCGTAGTGTTTACATATGTGGGGATTGAACTATTGAAATTCGGCGATAACGCATACCAAAGCCGCTCTATGCCGACTTGATCGGCAGGTGGAATTCCCAATGTCTTCCAGGGTACGCAACCGATGTCTTCGCTACCGTTTGGGGCGCATCCGCCCTCGGTAATACCGCTCCAGGTAGCGTCGTTTAGCGCGTGGTTATCCGGACACAGGAGCGAGCCCGCCGTATTGTCCGTAGCCACCGCTTTGCCAATCAGCGCCATCTTGGCCTCGCGCATCGCACTGCGCGCCAGTCGTTGTTCTCGCGCATCGTCACGTGACGACGCATTCAGTCCTCTCACGAGTTCGACGGAGCTGATCGCGGCGAGTATGAGCACCATGGCTATCAGAATATAACCAGGTTGCTGGCGTT
>DASUGV010000301.1:0-12969 GCA_036273835.1 Rhodocyclaceae bacterium | reverse complement strand
ATGACCGCATCCGCGACAAGATTGCGCAAGTCATCGATGGTTTCTCGGACTTCAATGCGCGCGTGCGCCACCCGGGCGGCTTCTACCTCGGCAACAGCGCACGCGAGCGCAAGTGGATAACGTCCGGCGGCCGTGCTCATTTTATGCCGAATGCATTGCCGGCTATCGCGACACGACGAGAAGACATGCCGCTCTTCAGGCTGATGACGGTACGTAGCCACGACCAATACAACACGACGGTGTATGGTCTCGACGACCGCTATCGCGGCGTGTATGGGCAACGCCGCGTATGCTTCATCAATCGCCACGACCTGGAACGGCTCGGACTGCGTGCCGGACAACGAGTGGATATGACAAGCGTATGGGACGACGGCGAGCGCGTCGCGCACAGCTTTCTTCTTGTCGAATACGACATTCCCGAAGGCTGTCTGGCGAGCTATTTTCCGGAGACGAATGCGCTGGTGCCGCTGTCGAGCTTTGCCGATCGCGCACGCACGCCTGCGTCGAAGTCCATTCCGGTGCGTTTGAGTTTGAGCAAGACACAATGAAAATCTGGTGATGAAGTCTCCATTGGCGAACATGCAGGAACCGGCCCTCAGATTACTGGCCCTTGTTGCGGACGAAGAAGGTTTATCCATCAATAAGGCGACAAAAAAGCTCGGGCTATCGATGAGCGAGTTGATGCGTTTGCTCGCCACCCTGGGCAATCATCCGCAAACCGGCGGCCTTGACCTCGTGATACATCAAGAAGAGGGCGGTCGCGTGTGTCTTCGTCTTACCGAAAAAGGTCGCATGCTGTGTCGAGCAGATTGAACGACAAAGGCTTCGCTATGCTGGATGCATCGCGCGTCGATGCGAACGGCGCGCGCAACGTGAAAGAACAAGTCGCGGAGGAAGTGCCTGTCGCGCTCACCTACAACGGCATCTCGCATGCCGTAATGATGGCTTCGCCGCGCGACCTGGAAGATTTCGCGCTAGGCTTTTCGCTCAGCGAGGGCATTGTCACCAATGCCAATGACATAATAGATATGGAATTGCGCGAGGAGACAGACGGCATCTCTCTCGACATGCAAATTATTGAACGCCACATGCGGGCGCTGAAGGACAGGCGCCGCAATCTGGTCGGACGTACCGGTTGCGGACTGTGCGGCGCGGATTCCTTGGCGGGCGCGATCCGGCCCATTGCTCGCGTCGATGCGGCGCTGCAAGTCACCGTCCGCGATATTCAAGGCGGCTTTGCGCGGCTAGCCGCGCAGCAAACGCTCAATCACGCTACGGGCGCTGTACACGCAGCGGGTTTGATCGACGGCGAGCATTGCCTGATGCGTGAAGACATCGGCCGTCACAATGCACTGGATAAGCTCATTGGCGCGATGCACCGTGAAAATCGGCGGCGAGGTTTTCTTGTCGTCACCTCGCGTGCTTCCTATGAAATGGTGCATAAGGCGGCGAGCGCCAACATTGCGCTGATCGCCGCCATCTCGGCGCCGTCTGCGCTGGCCATCGATTTGGCACGCGCCGCGGGCATGACGCTGATAGGTTTTGCGCGGCCCGAAGGTATGACGATCTATACGACTGGGCGCGGAGTCGTTGAGGTAAGCTAATCACTTTCGTCGCGGCAGTCATAAAACAAACATGTTCAATTCCGTTCTCGCAGTCGGCGTCGGCGCTGCGCTCGGCGCATGGTTGCGCTGGCTGGCCAACATCAAATTAACGCCACTGCTTCACAGCGTTGCACTCGGGACGCTCACGGTCAATCTCATTGGCGGTTATCTCATCGGCGTCGCTGCGGAAGTTTTTCTATTGCGTGCCGATACACCGCCCGAGTGGCGGTTGTTCATCATCACCGGATTTCTGGGAGGGCTGACCACTTTCTCCAGTTTCTCCGGCGAGGTCGTCGGGCTATTGCTGCAGAATCGTGTTGGTCCGGCACTGGCCACAATAACGCTAAACCTTTGTGGTTCGCTGATCATGACCTGGCTTGGCATCGTTACCATTCAATCGCTTCGCTAGCGGCGAGATTTCGGTTCGCGCAGGATCGCGCCGCCGATTGCGTAGAGATGGCTAGGCCGCCCGCCATGCCGCAGCGCGGCAACGAAGGCGGTCACTGTGAATTGGGCTTTCCACCTCGTCCGGTATCTGTATATGCTGCGTCCTGCACGGCTCGGCAAAAGCGTTTCGAGATCGCCTACGCCACGCCGCTTATGACAGCGGAATGCTGATAATTTATGGACATCGGACGTCTTACGCAGCGACTTAGCCGATTGCGGCAAGTCGCCAATTACATCGACAACCATCTCGCCGAGCCGCTCAAACTCGACGACCTGGCAGACGTTGCATGCTTGTCGAGATTTCATTTCGAGCGGGTGTTCGCGGACTACAGCGGCGAAACACCTTTGGTGCGCGTGCGCCGATTGCGTCTTGCCAGAGCGCGGCAGCGTATCGAATGCGGCGAGACATCTTCGCTGATCGAGCTTGCCCTCGATTGCGGCTACGCTTCACCCGAGGCTTTTTCGCGTGCGTTCCGAACATCTTTCGGTACATCGCCGTCGGCGCTATCCAGAGCCGACACCGCAAGTCCGGCGCTTATGCGAATTGAATATGTTGCGCCACTGGCCATTCAATATATCCGGTATCGGGGACAGCTCGATGAGTTGCTGGCGCCGTTCGACGAGTTACGCGCGCGCGCCATGCTGCAGGAAATTCCGCGCACGCATCGCAAGGGATGGTCCATTCACCTAAGCGGTAATCTGGATGCCTGGCAGGGGCCGATGGACATTCAGGCGGCGCTGTTGTCGGACCGTTTGCGCACGCGTATTCCGGGATTGGATGTGGGCCGCTTGCCCGGCGGCCACTACGCCATTTTTACCTTAGCTGGCAGCTACGACGCGCCGCCGATGCCGGAACTTGCGCGCCGTATCGAAACCGAAACGAGCTGGCGTTTGCGCGAAGCGCCTTTCATGCGCTGCTTTCAAAACGCAGCGCATCTGCCTGCGCCGCAGGAACGCAGATTCGATCTGTATGTTCCGGTGAGCAAGCGGCCGACAACGCGCTCAAAATAGCAATTCCAGTCAAGACAAGCTGGCGGGACGTCCGCTATGGTCGCCCATCGCCGAGCAGGCGTCGTGCGGCCGTAGCATCGCGCGCGACGACTTCAGTGCCCATCGAAAATAACGGAGGACGACATGAATTTATATCCATTTAGCATTATTACGGCCGTCGCGCTTATTTCCGCGCCCGTGGCTTTGGCGCAGACACCCGCGACTCTTTCGGGCACTGCTGCCAATAATGCCGCGCTTGCCAACGCCGCTATTACGGTTTGCGATTCGGCAGGCGTAAAGAAGAGCACGACAACCAACGCACAGGGCGCTTACAGCGTGGACGTCTCCGGTATGACAGCGCCTATTGTCGTGGGCGCCGCAAAAGATTCGCTACAGTTCGCCTCATTACTTGGAACGTTGAAAGGCGGCGCAAACACTGCCAATGTCAATCCGCTGACCGACAAGATTGCTTCCGATGTCGCCACCGACGACATGCATCTGAAAGGCACCGTGCAGTTGATCGCGGCATGCAAACCCAGTGCCGCCACAACCGAGGAAATACAAAAGAGCACGGCGGAATTGCGCGCCAATATTGCGGATGCGCTGGGCGCGGCCGGCGCGAGCAATGTCGCGAGCTTCGATCCCGTCTCGGCATCGTCTGCCGCAGATACGGCGGCCTTGTCCAAAGTACTGGCGCAGATTCGTCATAACCGCGAGGGCTACAGCAATGGGTCGGCCAACGAGTTGGGCGAAACCATTCTCTATGACCGCGACATGTTTGAAATTCGCGCCACCAACAAACTCGATCCGGCCCTCAAACCTTGGTCCGCTTATGGCAAACGCATATTCATCGCGGGCGATTCGACGGCCAGCAATTACAACAAGGAAGAGTTGCCACGCATGGGCTGGGGCGAAGTGTTCAACCGCATGGTCAAGCCTGGTGCCGATGTGAAAGTGGTCAATGTCGCGGAGTCTGGCCGCAGCTCTCGCAGTTATATTACGGAAGGCTGGTTCGACTGGATCGCGCAAGAAATCAAACCCGGCGACTATCTATTGGTGCAGTTCGGCCACAACGACGAGAAATGCGAGAAGACCGGCTCGATCGATTGGACTTTCCGCTGCACCTATCCCAACGACGCTTCCGGCACGCCACGCTTCCCCGAAGGCAAGCCAGATATGTCGTTCCAGAAATCGCTCGAAAAGTACGTCAAACTTGCCAAGGATCATGGCGCGATTCCAGTGTTGATCACGCCCACTTCACGCATCAATCAGGATAAGGCGATCGGCAAGTCGGCCGGTAAATTTCCGATCACCGCCAGCACGCACATCACCACCAAGGGCGATTACCCTGGCAACTATTCGCAGACAGTCATCGATACCGCCAAGGCCAACAATGTGGCTGTCGTGGATCTTGACGCCAAGACAATGGCATTCATGAATAGCAAGGGCGAACCCGGCTGGAAGGACTATCACCTGGCGGTAAAGGATTTCGTGAAGTATCCGTTTTACAAAGACCCGTCCGTGACCGGCAATTACGAAAATCCTGATCGAACCCACTATCAGGAAAACGGCGCTGTCGCTGTCGCCGGCCTGGTGGTCGAAGGTATCAAAGCGGATCCGGCGCGTTTGCAGCCCCTTATCGACGTATTGAAATAGTCGACGAATAAACGCGCGCTTTTTGGGCACCACGCAACTTTACCGAGAGCGGCTACGGCCGCTCTTTTTGCGGATAGCTATCGTTTCTTTCGATGCCGTCTGCTTACCTCTGTGTGTTCGATTGGCAAGTTCAATGCTTGCCGCGCAAGGCGATCCGCATCCGTGTTGCGATGACGCGGTACCCATTTCAATTCGCAGTAAGCAAACCGCCTCAGCAAAGTTTGAGCGCGCAAAGTGAGTGGCTGGAGCCGGGCGACACGCGACGCGCCAATGCCTTTGGCATAACCTACGGCTATGTCGCTGTCGCCGATTACGACAATTCGAGCCGCGCCGTGTGCAAGCGCGAGTTCGAGAATCGTGCACAACGCAAGTAGTTCCGCTTCGTTGTTGCAGCCAACGTAGTCGGTTCGTTGCGAATGTTCAAAGCGTTGACCGTCGGGCGCGACAAGCACCGCGCCGATACCGATCCTGCCCGGATTGGGTAGCGCAGAACCGTCGAACGATGCTTGCCAGCATGGCGAGTCGTTCGCTTCAATCAAATTTTGGCGAAGCATTGAAGAGCGAGGCGAAGACATTGAGAGATTGCCATTTCGAGAACCGTATTGTCATTCTACGAATCGAATGAAGTATTCTGTCATTATCCATCGACTGTGCGTGGAACAAGGAATGACGCTATGGAATATCGCAGGCTTGGCCGGTCGGGTTTGAAGATCAGTGCATTGTCGCTTGGTTCGTGGGTGACCTATGGCAATCAGCTCGATGCGCACGCGGCGCGCGAATGCATGGCCGCAGCGTGGGATCACGGCGTCAATTTCTTCGACAACGCGCAAACCTATGCTGCTGGCCGATCCGAGACATTGATGGGCGAAGCCTTGCGTGCGCTCGCATGGCCGCGACAGCGCTTCATTATATCGACGAAATTTTTCTTCGGCATCGACGAAATGCCAAATGAATATCACACGTTGAACCGGAAATTCCTGTTGTGGGCGATTGAGGGGTCGCTGCAACGCCTCGGTCTGGACTATGTCGATCTGGTTTTCTGTCATCGCCCCGATCCAGAAACGCCCATCGAAGAAACCGTGTGGGCGATGCACGACATCATCAATCGCGGCAAGGCGTTGTACTGGGGCACTTCAGAATGGAGCGCGCAGGAAATTCGCGCAGCATGGGACATCGCCGAGCGGCATCATTTGCATAAACCGGTGATGGAGCAGCCGCAATACAACCTGTTCGTGCGCAAGCGCGTCGAGGAAGAATACAAACCGCTCTACGATGATATTGGACTGGGCCTCACGACATGGAGTCCGTTGGCTGCGGGCACTCTCACCGGCAAGTACGTCAAAGGCGTACCGGAGGGTAGCCGTGCCACGCTTTCTAGTTACGAATGGTTACGCGACCGGCTCATCGATCCGGCCCGCAACCTGGCAACCGCTGGCGTCGTCGAGATTGCCGAACAACTCGATTGCACGGCTGCGCAGCTTGCATTGGCGTGGTGCCTGAACAATCGTAATGTATCGTCCGTCATCACCGGCGCTACGCGCCCCGGTCAGATCGCGGAAAACATGAAAGCGCTGGACGTGCTTCCACAATTGGACGGCAAGATTCTGGCTAGCATCGAACAAGCCTGCCGAGGCGCAGTGAGTCGATAGCTATGCCAATGTAATTCTTGATTGTCTTCAAGAAAACAGAATCCGTTGCTTGGGAGACAATATCCTGCAAAATCTGATATACATTGTTCGTTGCATTCCAAACGGCCCAATCGAGCCGTAGTAAAAAAATTTGGAAGTTTTGCCCTGTTTTTAGTGTTCAGCCAAACAAAGCGAGTACCAGAGCGAGTACATAAGGAGATCGCAGCATGGCGGAAGAAAAGAGCGCAGTCGCGGACGTGGCCAAAGACACAGCCAAGGACGCAACCAAACGCGCAACGATTTGGGACGTCGCCGAGTTGGCAGGCGTATCGAAGCAAACCGTTTCGCGTGTTGTCAATGAAAGCGAGCGTGTTGCGCCAGAAACACGTCGCACGGTGCAGGAGGCCATTGCCAAACTGGGTTATCGTCCGAATGCGCTGGCGCGCCAACTCATCCGCGGACGCAGCTTCACGCTTGGCCTGGTCGGCATCAACCGTAATTACCTCATTAGCGAGGCGTCAATCGGCATCTCCGGTCAGGCACAAACACTCGGTTATTCGATTCTGCTCAAGCAGATGTTCGGCCATGGCACGGAAGAAATCGAGCCGATGCTGCACTCGCTGCTCGACCATCAGGTCGATGGCATATTGTGGATGTCGCCGGAAATCGGCACTTACCATCCATGGCTGGATAATTCGCTGCTAGCGGGTGTTTCCGTCCCAACTGTTTTCATGAATGGCCGTCCACGCGAAGGCACCGTCGTCGTCGGATTCGACAACGCCGAAGGCGGCAGGGTGGCGACACAGCATCTCATCGACAGAGGACGGCAGCATATCGGGCATATTTCTGGCCCGCTCAACTGGTGGGTGTCGCAACAACGTCTCGAGGGCTGGAAGTCCGCGCTGCAAGGCGCGGGGCTTGCCGCGGGAAACAAACAAATCGTCGAAGGCACTTGGCTACCGGAGTCAGGCGCAACCGCCATGGCCTCGCTGTTACAGGACAATCCAAAACTGGATGCGGTATTCGTTGCCGGTGACAGAATGGCGCTAGGAGCAATGAAAGAAATCCGCCGGCAAGGTCTGCGAATACCGCAGGACATTGCCATTGTCGGTTTCGACAATTCGACAGAAAGCGCTTACCTGGAACCTTCCCTGACAACGGTGGCGCAGGACAAAAAACGCTTGGGTGAAGTAGCCATCAGCACACTCGTTCAGTGCGTGGAAGCGCGCTTGGGTGACAATCCCTCGCCAAATAGCAATACGATATTGCCGCTCGAACTTATCGTCCGGGAAAGCACCTGAGATTTTTGAACCCGCGTCCCCAATGACATACATGGTCTGCTGGCCATGATCTCTGCTCGTCCATCGCACGCAATTATCGCAACACTTGTTTAAAGAAAGCCCAAGTCTTTTCATCGGGTGATTTGATACCCATCCTCTTTTCACAGAGCAAGCATTTCCTGTGTCGTCAAGCCCTTTGACGACGTCCGGTGAAGTTCTGTGTCGACCGCCAAGCACAGCTAAAGACACGGTAAATTGTGTCGCAATTGGTTGAACGCGCTGCCCCCCGTATGTGTGTATTTCACGGCTGAGCCAGTTGTTTCACTACTTATGGATGTTCACATGAGCACTGTCGAAGCCGTACTGTCGAAACAAGCATCGGGCAAGTTCGCCGTTCAATTTTTTGCGTCGCAGTTGATTGGTGCAGCACTGGCTGGGTTGGGCGTCTGGGTAATCGCCGGATGGTTCTTGCGCAGCGCAATGATGGTGCAATTGCTCCCCGGACTCGTCGCAATGGTCTTTAGCACCGCGGCGTGTTTTCTGATGTGCGGCACGGCGCTGATATTGGTCGCCGTCGAGCAGCCGAAAGCAAAGCAGGCTGTGTTGATCCTTGGCACACTCACCTGGTTATTGGGTTCGCTTGGATTCGTCGGGAATATCGTCGATAGCTGGTCGATATGCGACTGGCCCAGCCTGCATAGCTGGCTCAACGATAGCAATCCACACCCCGGCAGGATGGCGTCCAATAGCGCGATAGGATTCACAGTCGCCGGCCTTACGCTGATTCTGTCTCAACGCGCGCGCCAAACCTCCTGGGCGCGGTTCATGGTGCTTTTGAGTTTCATCGTCCTGACCTTGGGCGCGACAGGACTCGTCGGCTATGCACTCAAACTAGATGTGCTTTATAGCTGGTTCAAAGGCTCGCGCATGGCCATTCTGACGGCGGCCGGAATGATTGTGCTGGGCCTGGGACTATTTAGCGCCAGCCTGAAATTATCGGAACGCAACGAAAGTCTGCGGCCGGATGAGCGTATCAATTTGCTCGGCGTATTGATCTTGCTCGTCGTATCGCTCAGCACGGGCGTTGCCGGATTTGTAGCGCTTCAGGCACGCACAAAAGACGAAATAGCGCATGGACTCGACCAAACATTGGAAGCACGTGTTGCACACGTCTCGTCGGATCTTATCGAAGGCGAAGCGGACACAACCTTGCTCGCTTCAGGCATGGGACGCTCGCCGACTTTCAAGATGTTCATGGTCAAACCACGCGATCCCGCAACGCGGCAGCAGTATGAGAATACCCTGCAGCGACGCCTGACGGCCGAAAGCTTGAAGTCGCTCACGCTCACAAGCGCAGACGGGAAACCACTGGTTCATGTGGGAACAGAATTGTCGACCGACAGATTTGTCGCTCATCTACCCGCTTCCAGATCGGAGCTGATCTGGAACAAAGCTTATTGGCTCAGCACAACCGTTCCCGTTGTCGACGACAATTCACGGATTCTTGCTTACTTGAATGTCATACGGCAATTAACGGACATTCAAAAGATACTTCTGGACGACAGCGGATATGGATCAACCGGCGAAACCGCATTATGCCAATTGCAAGACAATCGCGTACGTTGCTTCCCTCAAAGCAAGCAAGCCAACGTTTATGAAACCGTGTTCAATCCATCCGGCCCTGCACAAGATGCAATCAGCATTGCGCTGACCGGGAAACACGGCATCTTCGTCGGCGACGACTATCGCGGCCACCAAGTTATTGCAGCGTATGCCCCCGTTGCAAAGACTGGTTTGGCCATGATGCTGAAACAGGATACCTGGGAGATTTACCAGCCGATTGCGCAGCAACTCAAACATGTCATACCGGTCATTCTCTTGTTGACGGCCGCGGGTATGTTGTTGCTGCGCTCGCAAGTAAAACCTCTGGCAACACGCCTGGTGCGATCCGAATCGGCGGCGCGGCAAGCCAATCAAGCGCTCGAGTCCGAAGAGCGCCGCGTGCGCGCGGTGCTCGACAACATCGGCGACGGCATCATTACGATGGATACCGGTGGCTTGATACGCTCGGCCAATCCATCCTCTTGTCATATATTCGGTTATGCACAGCATGAACTACTCGGCCAGGAAATGGCCAAGCTGATACCCGCTGCGATGCGCGATCAGCATCGTGCGAACTTACTGTATCGACAAGACGACGAATCTCGCGAAGCACATGGCGCAATCGAACTGGCCGGTCTGCGCAAGAGCGGCACGGAATTCCCGCTTGAACTCTCGATGACGCACGTCAACATTGGCGGCGAAATATTGTTCGTCTGCATCGTACGCGACATTTCCGAGCGCGCCGAAGCGCAACTCGCCTTGCATAACGAAAAGGAATTGCTGCGTGTGACGCTGCATTCGATCGGCGACGCCGTGATCAGCACCGACACGCAAGGTCGCGTGCTGTATCTGAATCCCATCGCACAGGAAATAACGGGCTGGCCGAAGGACGAAGCACAAGGCCGCGACATCGAGGAAGTATTCAATATCATCAACGAACAAACAGGCGAGCGCGCGGTTTGCCCGGTGGAGCTGGTGCTGGCATCGGGCGACATCACGGGTTTGGCAGAACATACGGTGCTCGTGCAACGCAACGGCAGCCGTATTGCTATCGAAGATTCCGCCGCGCCAATTCGCGGACAGGATGGCAATGTCAAAGGCGTGGTCATCGTTTTCCATGACGTGACACATGCTCGTCGCATGGCGGAGGAAATCAGCTATCAAGCCACGCATGACGCGCTGACCGATCTAGTCAACCGACGCGAGTTCGAACGGCGTCTATCGACAGCCTTGAGCAAGGCGGACAATTCGAACGAACCGGCGTCGAAAGGCTTGTCGCTGCTTTATCTGGATCTCGATCAATTCAAGCTTATCAACGATACCTGCGGGCACGTAGCAGGCGACCAGCTACTCATCCAAGTTGCCGGCCTCATTCGCTCGAAACTACGTTCAGAGGACACATTGGCGCGCTTGGGCGGCGACGAATTTGCCGTGCTACTCGAGAACTGCCCACCAGAAGTCGCAGCACGCGTAGCGGAAAGCATTCGCCAAACCATCAGAGATTTGCAATTCATCTGGCAAGACAAAGGTTTCACCATCGGCGTGAGCATTGGACTGGTTTCGCGCGATGGCGATCAGAACATGTCGGACCTGCTCAAAGCTGCCGATAGCGCTTGTTATGTGGCGAAGGACAAAGGCCGCAACGTCGTGCACATTTATCGCGAAGCAGACGTTGAAACCATGCGTCGTAACGGCGAGATGGGTTGGGTCGCGCGTATCGAACACGCGCTGCGCGAAGACCGCTTCCAGCTCTACGTGCAGCCCATTGCTGCGCGCAGTTGGGTCAAGGGAATCGAACATGTTCACTACGAAGTGCTGGTCCGGATGCTCGACGAGCAAGGCTCCGTCGTCATGCCAATGGCATTCATACCGGCCGCCGAACGTTACGGCTTGATGCCCCGCATCGATCGCTGGATCGTTGAACATGCGCTGGATCTGCTGGAGTCGCGCGAGCCTGACGCACCGCAATTCACGTTGTCGATCAATCTGTCGGCGACCTCGATCAACCAGGACAGTTTCTTGCCCTTCCTGCGCGAACAGCTCACTACACGGAGGATTCGCACCTCGGATATTTGCTTCGAGGTGACGGAGACCGCAGCCATCGCCAGCCTCACTCAATCCAGCCGCATGATGCACGAGATAAAAAGTCTAGGCTGCCAGTTCTCGCTGGACGACTTCGGCAGCGGCATGTCCTCCTTCGCCTATCTCAAGCATCTGCCCGTCGACTTCGTGAAGATCGATGGCGGCTTCGTCAAGGATATCGAAGAGGACTTGATCGATCGCGCGATGGTATCCGCCATCAATGACATTGCACATGTCATGGGCATACGCACTATCGCGGAATTCGTGGAAAGCAGCAGCATCCACAAACGCCTCAACGCCATCGGCGTCGACTTTGTGCAGGGCTACGCCATTGGCCGCCCAATACCCGTCACCGAGTTACAATGGCGGCGGGAAAAAATCGCCGTTTGAAAATAAAAAGAGCCGCTCGATGCGGCTCTTTTTTATCGCGACATCAAGACGCGCGACGACGTGCAATGAAACCGATCAAACCTAGACCAGCCAACAACATTGCATAGGTTTGCGGCTCCGGTACCGCAGCGATAACCTGTGGTGTGAGTGAGCACACCATTTACGGCAACGTCATTGCCAAACGCCAAGCCTTCTATCCTTGAAGGAATTTGCGTACTGGGGATGGCTTTGGATGAAATGGACGGCGGAGATGGCAAAAAGCGACATCAGTAGAGAAGAGATTATTTTTTTATTCATAATGGCAAAGGTTCTGAACGGGCTTGTTGTACGCGTTGCGACAATACTGCCGTTTTGTTAAAGAAAGATGCCATGCCGGGTCTGAAGCGCATTTCTACCCAGCCAAGCCGTGTTATGTTGTTCGGCAAGCCGCTTCTTTACCTCAGTTTTACGGTCACTCGCCACAAGAAATCGGGTCATGCACGGATATCTACCTGCAATCGAACTAGAAACCGCAGTCAATCCGACGTTCTCTATCATCTGGCTGCACGGCCTGGGAGCGGATGGGAACGACTTTGTTTCCATCGTACCGGAGCTGGATTTACCCGCATCGCCGGGCGTGCGTTTCATATTTCCACATGCGCCCGTCATACCCGTTACGTGCAATAACGGTTACGCGATGCGCGCCTGGTACGACATTTACTCCATGAGCGGTATCAATCGGCAAGTCGACGAAAAAGGGATTCGCGCATCGCGCGAAGCGGTACGCCGCCTGATTACGCGCGAAAACGAGCGTGGCGTACCGACCGATCGCATCATGCTCGCCGGCTTCTCGCAAGGAGGCGCCATTGCCTATAGCACGGGTCTGACGCATCCCGATACGCTGGCCGGTATCATTGCGCTATCCACCTATCTGCCTTCTCCAAGCTTAGTTGCGGACGAATGGAATGCCGCCAACCGCAATACCCCAATTTTTGCCGCCCACGGTATCGAAGATGGTGTGGTGCCGCTGCAATTGGGTATTCACGCACGCAACACCATCCAGCAGCACAACCCTTCATTGGCATGGCATACCTATCACATGCCGCACTCCGTTTGTATGGAGGAGATCGACGCAATAGGCACGTGGATGAGGGCAATAATGTCAAAGACATAAACGCCCCGGTGTTTTAAGAACATTCATTTCGATGTTGCCGACGAGTTGGCGCGAAATTCGCTTTCTTCCACACGGTAGCTATCTTGGGAGCATGTGGAGTTAGCCATGCACTTACCCAAATCCTGCAAAGCGGTATT
>DASUGV010000300.1:0-3422 GCA_036273835.1 Rhodocyclaceae bacterium | reverse complement strand
GATCGTAAATGGTCTGGCTCGCGGTGCGCTTGCCACTCTCCAGCGCGGCGAGCGCCATGTAAGGCTTGAAAGTCGATCCGGGCGGATATGCCGAATAGATGGCGCGATTGAGCAACGGATGGTCGATGGAGGTATTGAGCGCGTTCCAGTTTTGCGAATCGATACCGTCGACAAACAGATTGGGGTCGAATTGCGGCGTCGATACCAACGCCAGAATGCCGCCGTTGTTTGGATCGATGGCAACCAAAGCACCACGTCGATCTCCGAAAGCCTGTTCCGCAATGCGCTGTAGTTCGGCGTCCAGCGTCAGCACCAGATTGTTTCCCGGAATCGGCGGAATGCGCGAGAGTGCTCGCACGGCGCGGCCGGAAGCATCCACTTCCACTTGCTCGAATCCGGTCGTGCCGTGCAGTTCGCTTTCGTAACTCTGCTCTAATCCCCATTTGCCGATGTGCTCGGTGCCGCGATAGTTTGCGGATATGTCATCGTCCTCATCGATCTTGTCCATTTCCTCCGCGTTGATGCGGCCGATGTAGCCCAACGCATGCGAGGCAAATGCGCCGAATGGATATTGACGGAACAAGCGCGCCTTGATGTCCACACCAGGGAAGCGATAACGCTGAGCAACGAAGCGCGCCACCTCTTCATCGGTGAGACGTGTGCGGATCGGCAGCGATTCGAAGTTCTTACTTTCTTCGAGAAGTTTCTTGAAGCGCTTGCGGTCCTTTTGCTGTATCTCGATGACCTCGCTCAAATCGTCGATCACAGCATCCAGGTTCTGTACTTTGCCGGGCGTGATTTCCAGCGTGTAGGCCGAGTAGTTACGCGCCAGCACGACACCTTTGCTGTCGATGATCAGTCCACGATTGGGTACGACCGGCACCAGCGAGATCCGGTTGTCTTCCGCACGCGTGGCAAAGTAATCGTGGCGGATGACTTGTAAATAAAAGAAGCGGGAAATGATCAGTACGAAGCAGACAAGCGCAAATATCGCCGCTGCTGCCACTCGGGCACGGAAGCGCGATAGTTCTTGTTCTGGTGGTTTGAATTCCATGACCGGCGATTGATTGGAGCGACGAGCTAGCGAGCTGGACACAAGGCAGTAAATTTACATAATGCGCAATGTTCATGCTCTTTGCATATCGTCTCCAATGTCTTGCGTTTCATAAGGGTCTGTTCTCATCGCGATCGATCGGTTGCATTTGCGGCAACAGCAACAAGTAATGTGCGGGTAGCCACAAGGCAGAGGTGGTGAAAGTGGAGAAAAAATATTCCCAACCCGGAAAGCGGCCGCCCGCCATCAAGCGGATCAGCAGCATGACCACCTGTGCCATCAGAAAAAGCGGCACCATGTGGAGCGCCTGCGAGCCGGGCGCAAACCACAACAGTCGTCGCGATACGATGTGGCAGACGTAAGCGAGCAAAACATAGGCGAACGCATGTTGACCCATCACCGAGCCGTGCGCGACATCGACCACCACGCCTAGCAGAAACGCTGTACCCATACCAATATGCTGCGGCTCGCGCACGCACCAGAATGCCAGCACTAGCGCGACGAAATCCGGCACGGCATAGAAACGTCCGACAGGAATGAAGTGCAGCATGAGGGCGGCCAAAAGGCTCAGGCAGACAAAGCCCATTTTGACCGGCAGCATGATACGGTTGGATCGGTGCGTCGGCTGCATGCTTAGTCTCCCAAATTCCTCGCCAGGCGGCACACGGGTGCAATCCTCTGCATATATGCCATCATCATCATGGCGAAGGGTCCGCTACAGGAGCCGACGACGCCGGTTCGGATTCATCTTCGTCAGTCTTGTTGCGATGAATATGTCCTGTGACTGAACGTGGTGGCGAATCGGCGTCTTCATCCTCCGGTGGGCGTGGCAGTGTTTTTTCCGCGCGACCCAATACCAGCACAGCGCCTGTTTTTTCCACGCCGCCGATGGGGCGGCACAAAATGCGCGCGAAGGATTCGCCGTTGTCGCGCGTGGTACGGATCACTGTCGCAACCGGCAAACCGGATACGAATACGCCATCCAGGCCCGAAGTGAGAATACGATCGCCGGGTTGCACGTCGGCGTTAGCGGCGAGATAACGCAGTTCCATTAGGCCATTGCCGGTACCAAACATTACCGCGCGAAGGCCACTGCGTTCGACAACGACTGGAATGGCTTGATCCTTGTCCGAGAGCAACGTCACTTCGGCATGCAATGGGAATATCCGCGTCACCTGGCCGATCACGCCTGCCGGATCGACGACGGCCAATCCCGCTTCGACACCCTGATTGCTGCCCTTGTCGAGAATCACTTTGCGCGAAAACGGATCGCGCGCGGTGAACAGCACTTCCGCAGCGATGGCTTTCACGGGAACGCGCGCGCGCATGTCGAGCAAGCCACGCAACTGAACATTCTCCTGCTGCAATTGCGACATGCGCAATAATTGGCTGGCGGCGGAGAGCTGGTCGGATTTGAGCTGTTTGTTTTCGCGCTGCAGGCTGACTAGCCCGCTGAAATAGTTGGCCGCGTTATGCACGAATTCTGCGGGCGTGGCCGCGGCAATCTGCAATGGATATGTCAACACCGCGATACCCAAACGCAAGGTGTCGAGATAGCGCAAACGCAAATCGCCGACCAGTAGCGAGAGCGACAGCGCGAGATAGATCGTTAGCTTGGCCGTGGCCGGCAGGCCGCGTCGGAAGAACGGAGGCGGCTGGTAACCGGTAGCCATAAGCGCAGTGGAGATGGTCAGGAGTTCGTGGCGAGGCGTTGACGCGAGCGGGCGGCAACATCACCAGAAATACACACCTGACACCTCACGCCCTTACTCCCTACTCCGAAGCGAAGATCGCTCCCAGTTTGTCCATCTTCTCTAAAGCCAGACCCGAGCCGCGCACCACGCAAGTCAATGGATCTTCAGCAACGATCACCGGCAGGCCGGTTTCTTCCATCAACAGGCGATCGATGTCGCGCAGCAGCGCACCGCCTCCGGTCAATACCATGCCATGCTCGGCGATGTCCGCGCCCAATTCCGGCGGAGTTTGTTCGAGTGCGATCTTGATGGCAGAGACGATTTGGTTGAGCGGTTCGGTAAGCGCCTCGAGAATTTCGTTGCTGGAAATAGTGAAGCTGCGGGGAATACCTTCCGCAAGATTGCGGCCTTTGACTTCCATTTCACGCACTTCGGATCCAGGGAAAGCCGAACCGATCTGTTTCTTGATCGTCTCGGCCGTCGTTTCGCCAATCAGCATGCCGTAGTTGCGGCGAATATAATTGACGATGGCTTCATCGAATTTGTCGCCACCTACTCTTACGCTACCGGCATACACCATGCCGCCAAGGGAAATGACCCCCACCTCTGTCGTGCCGCCGCCGATATCGACCACCATCGAGCCGGTCGGCTCGGTGACCGGCAGGCCGGCGCCG
>DASUGV010000299.1:0-20797 GCA_036273835.1 Rhodocyclaceae bacterium | reverse complement strand
CAGACGACCGGATTCTTGCGACGCCTTATTGGCTTCGACGGCCTGTTCGCTGACTTGCTGAATGCTCACTGTCATCTCTTCCATACCTGCGGCCATTGCTTGCACAGCGTCGCTCTGCTGCGCTGAAGAAGTCGACACGTTTTGCGCGGTATTGGCCACATGGCTGGCTACTTCGGCAAGCTTCAGCGTGCTGTCGCGCGTCGCGCTGATGCTTCGTTGCAAAGTCGCCAACAGTTTGTTGAATGCCGATGTCGTATCGCCCACTTCATCGTTCGCCGTTATTTCGGCACGTCGCCGCAAGTCGAGATCGAACTCCACGCCCAGCACGGTGCTGTGCAATTGATCCAGCGAATTGAGAATACGGCGCCGCGTCTGTAAACCGATGAAGGTCAGCGAAGCAAGACATACGAGCAAGGTGCAAAGTGCCATGGTCATGGCCGAACGGACAACCTGTCCAGCATCCGAAGAAGCCACTTGCGTCCGCTTTTGTATATAGCCGCGATGCGCATCCAGCGCGTCGATGACAAGCTGCGCTTCGTCCAGCGAATCATTCAGAATTTTGGCGGCAGCCGCCATGCGGTTTTCACGGAAGGCGCCCAGCGCTGCGTCGAGTTGAACATAAAAAACAGTCAGCGCAGCGCGGTCGGCTTTTGTAAGCACTCTTTCACGATCATCAATGGCAAGCGCTTCATATTTTGTCAGCTGCCCCTCCAGTTCGGCGCGCTCCGCTGCAATGTCTTTCTCCGCCACCGGAATGTCAGCGGCATTGCCGTTCAATATCGCATGCCGCGCGCGCGCTTGCAGCGACTGGAAATTCTCTGCGGCGCTGTAGAGGTCAATCGTGCCGGGCAATAACGTCGTCGACATTTCCGTAAGCTGCCCTCGCGTGCGCAGGAGTTGGGTAATGTCCATTGCGCCCGCAAATATCAAAGCCGCTGTGCTAGTGGCCATCAATAACAAGATTCGTGCGGAAATTGTCATCTTCATGAGATACGCCTGTTTTGGGTAAGCTATCGGGTACGAATCAAAAATTTGCAGTCATAGGCATATCGTCGGGATATCGAGCGATTGCGCGATACCGCCTTGCGAAGGCTGCGGAATCGAATTGCTTTACGGCACTTATCGGCTATTTCTTTAAAGACCGATTGCTTCTTTTGGTAAAGGAAAAATCGCGTGAAATACGTGCTTGCGCTAGATCAAGGTTCGACGAGTTCCCGCGCCATCGTGTTCGATGCCGAAGGCCGTGTCCGAGCCAGCTCGCAACAGGAGTTTCGCCAGATATTTACGCAGCCTGGCTGGGTGGAACATGACCCGATGGACATCTGGCACAGCCAGCTCAGTACAGCACAGGATGCGCTCGCACGAGCCGGACTCGATGCGAAACAAGTCGATGCTATTGGAATAGCCAATCAGCGTGAAACGACTCTGTTATGGGAGCGCGCGAGCGGCCGTCCTGTCGCCAACGCCATCGTCTGGCAGGATCGGCGCACCGCTGCGCATTGCGCGCAACTCAAGGCCGCAGGACTGGAATCGCTGTTCCGCGAACGTACCGGACTGCTGCTCGATCCTTATTTTTCCGGTACCAAATTGCGCTGGTTGCTCGACCACACATCCAACGGACAAACGCGCGCAGCGGCAGGAGAGCTCGCCTTCGGCACAGTCGATAGCTGGCTTATATGGCATCTTACCGGCGGCGCGCTGCACGTAACCGATGTCAGTAATGCTTCGCGTACGCTGTTATTCAATATTCATAACGGCGATTGGGACGATGAACTGCTCGCCACACTGAGCATACCGCGCGCGGTGCTGCCACAGATCAAGCCATCCAGTCATGCTTATGGCATGGCGGAATCGGAGCTTTTCGGCGCACCGATCCAGATCGGCGGCGTGGCGGGCGATCAACAAGCTGCCTTGTTCGGTCAGGCCTGTCATGCACCCGGCATGGCGAAGAATACTTACGGCACAGGCTGTTTCGTGCTCGCTCACACCGGCTGTCAGCCATTCGCTTCGCATAATGGCCTTGTCACGACTCGCGCCGCGCAATTGAGTGACACGGCAGCGTACGCGCTGGAAGGCAGCGTCTTCGCCGGCGGCGCAGTTGTGCAGTGGCTGCGCGATGGCTTGGGCATTATCAAAAATGCATCGGAAGTGGAGAAGCTCGCCGCTTCGGTGCCCGATACGGGCGGCGTGCCTGTCATTCCGGCTTTCGCCGGTCTAGGCGCGCCTTATTGGAATCCCGATGCACGGGGCGCGATCGTTGGGCTCACGCGCGGCAGTAGCTCAGCACACATTGCGCGTGCGGCGATCGAATCGATCGCTTACCAATCTGCCGAGCTGCTCGCTGCCATGCAAGCAGACAGCGCCCAGACACTCCACGAGTTGCGCGTCGATGGCGGCGCGAGTCGCAACAATATGCTCATGCAATTTCAGGCCGATCTACTTGGCATACCTGTTGTACGTCCGGCCGTACAGGAAACGACGGCTTTGGGTGCGGCTTATCTGGCGGGGCTGGCAGCGGGCGTATGGAAAGATACCGCTGAACTGTCCGCAATGTGGCGACCTGAACGTGTCTTCGAACCCACGATGGGGCGTGATCGGGCGCAAGCGCTCATGCACGCCTGGCAGCACGCGGTGAAACGGGTCCTGTAACAAGTTACGAGCGCTTGCAGAAACAAAAACGGCAACCGACCGCTGCCGTTTTTTGTTTGATCGCAAACACTACTTGGCAGCGGCCACCATGTAATCCACCGCCGCCTTGACTTCCGCATCGGACAACGACGGATTGCCGCCACGCGGTGGCATCACGTTCTTGCCGTTGAGCGCGCTGTGATACAAGGAATCGATGCCGGTCGCAATGCGCGGCGCCCAGGCGGCCTTGTCGCCAAACTTCGGCGCGCCGGCAGCACCCGGCGTATGACATGCGGTGCACACCGACTCGAATACTTTCTTGCCATCGGCCTTGCCTGCAGGGGCCGCTGCGCTGGCCGTCGCCGCGCTTTCGTCGGCCATTGCAACATGGGCAACGGGGGCAATGAGTTTTGCCGTTTCCTCCGGACTGACCGGTTCCTGCTTGTTGCAACCGACGAGAACACCCGACACCACGAGCGCTGCCACCGGCAGCGTAAAACGCAAGAACTTAGTCATGAAACCCTCAGTACGCTAATCTGGACAAAGCATGGATTATAGCCGTAGCGACAAGCACTTGCGAGTACGCGTATTAGACGATGGGTGTGGCAATGCAGTATCATTGGCCGTCTTGCGGCAAGATTTCTTGTCCGAGACTACCTCATGCGCCCGTAGCTCAGCTGGATAGAGTACTGCCCTCCGAAGGCAGGGGTCGGACGTTCGAATCGTCTCGGGCGCGCCAGTTTCCCTTCACAGCAGATACAGCACTCCAAGCCACTGCGTTCATCGTTTTTGCGAAGGCAATACGATTTCGATACGCAGGCCGCCATCTGGCCGGTTGAACGCGCGTATGACGCCGCCATGCGCTTCGATGACGCGCTTGGCGATCGTCAATCCCAGTCCGTGTCCGTCCGTGCTTCGCGCACCGCCACTGCGGAAAAACGGCTGAAAGATTGCTGTCAATTCCGCTTCCGGCACACCCGGTCCTTTGTCCATGACAATCAGCCGCAGGCTTTCCATGCTTTCGTCATAGCTTGAGGTGATGGTCACGCTGGTTCCCTCTACCGTATGTTTCACGGCATTGCGAATCACGTTTTCTATGGCGCGCAAGAGCAATTCGGTGTTACCGCTGACGACCACCTCGCAACTGCCGGATAACTCGACCGCGCGGCCCAAGACTTCGGCTTCGAAGCGCGCATCATCGACGATGTCCGACAAGAGTTCGCCGAGGCGAATCTCCTCTGTCATCGAACCGACGACGCCCGCTTCGAGCCTGGACAAGGTAAGTAATTCGCCGACCAGCGTGTCCATGCGCAAGCCTTCGCGTTCGATCCGCTCCATGGAAGGTTCCAGCTTGTCCGGCTGCTGACGCGCCAGACTAATTGCCGCCTGCAATCTCGCCAAAGGCGAACGCATTTCATGCGACACGTCATGCAGCAAACGGCGTTGAGCATCCATCAGCGCGCGGATACGTTGCGCCATGCTATCGAAATCGCGGCCAAGGTCGGCAAGTTCATCGCGGCGCTTGCCCATGGCTGGCGCCAATTGCATCTCTAGATTCCCGGCGGCCAAGGATTCGAACGCGGCGCGCAATGTGCGAATCGGTTTCGAAAAATACCATGCAAGCAATGCCGCAAAAATCAGACTGGCCAGCATGGCGGCTGCGACCGGAATCAGCGTTAGAAAAAATGGATCGGGCCGTGGTGGACGACTCCCCGCGTAAGGTGGCGGCGCACCTTCGTGACGCTCTCCTTCGTAGGGCACGAAGATCAGATAGATCTGCCCATCTGATGCGCGCAATCGACGCACCGTGTTTTTATTCGTTTCGTGACTGAGCAGTAGTCGTGCATCGTCGATGACGGCGGCAGCAATATTCCGCCCGAGCAATTCATGTTCATGCTCATCGATGACATAGACCTGATGCTGCGGCATATTTTGGATCAGCTGACGAAGTGCCGCTATGCCACCGTACTGCAACGTCGCCGCGGCGGACTCGACGAGAAATGCCGCAGACGGCCGCGTATCGATCTCTTCGCTACGTTTGCCTTGCGTATGCTCGCGCAGCCAGATGGTGCTGCCGATGCCCGCTATGACACTTAGTTGAGCAAGCCATATGAACAGAAAGAACTTCCAGAACAACCGGCCCACCGCTACTCCTTGATGAACTGATAGCCTTGCCGATACACCGTGAGAATGCAGGGCGGCACATTGCCATGCTTGCCCAGCTTGTGTCGAATACTGCTGAGATGAACATCGATGCTACGGTCGAAGGCCACCAGTGGCCGGCCGAGCGCTTGTTCCGACAATTCGCTTTTGCTAACCGGCCGTCCTGCGTTCTGGGCCAATACTTTGAGCAGATCGAATTCCGTGCTGGTGAGCTCGAGCGGCTCGTCGTGCCACATGGCGCGGCGCTGGCTTGGCCACATCGTCAGCGAACCGGCAAGCAGCGGCACAGCCACGCTATCGTCCGATGACATTTGCGTACGGCGCAGGATGCCGCGAATCCGCGCCGTCAATTTGCGCGACGTGCAAGGCTTGGTCACGTAATCGTCGGCGCCCAGTTCCAGCCCTACGATGCGGTCCATGTTATCGCCTTTGCCGGTCAGCATCAGTACAGGCATGCTGCTTTGCGCACGGATCTTCTTCAGCGTCTCTACGCCGTCCAGGCCCGGCATCATCACATCGAGCACGGCGATCATGTATTGGCCGGACAGCGCATGCGACATGCCCGCATTGCCGTCATGCACTGCCGTCACGTCGAATCCTTCCTGCTGTAAATAGTCCTTCAGCATATCGAGGAGTTCGACATCGTCATCGATCAACAGGACTTTTGGCATTGCGTAATGAAAGACACGCCCAAGGCAGATCGCGTTGATCATAGCGAAGCACCCGCAAGCAACGCCTCTCCCGCGCTGGATCTTTACATAGATTTACAGCGAAAGAATGCCATGCCGAGTTGGCTTGCATTATTCGGTGGGGCAAATAGGAAATTGCTTGCCGCTGCTTTCACCAAAGCGGCAAAGATTGCCTTGATGTTGCCTTTTGTTATCGGCACACATGTCATCTGGCTTGCGCTAAGTCGATTCCTTCGTGATCGCGTTGAAAGCCCTCGCTTGCCGCACGCATACTTATTTTGCCGGTTTCGATCTGACTGTTACTCGGCGCAACTGCGCACTACGGATGATCGATCGTTTGGTTACGCATTTGTCATTTATTTTTAACGCAACTTAACCCAATTTTACTTCAACCGCCCAAAAAAACCGTTCATTCGGGCCGCTATCTTGCATAGAGCAGCATGCGGAGTTCGGTGCCATCCCTTACGAAATATGCCGAACCTGAAAGTCTCGCAACATACAACGAATGAATGGAGCCAATCATGTCCATGAGCATCGGTAGCAGCACCGCATCATCCATCGCAAGTCAGTTATTTTCTCAACTCGACACAAAAGGTCAGGGTTACATCGACCAGAGCGATCTTCAAACGGCAGTCGACCAACTCTCGACAGCGAATGCCAGCGCAACAAGTGGCAGCAGCACGGCAAGCGTCGACGACGTGTTCAAACAGATGGACACCAATGGCGATGGCAAAGTCACCGAGCAGGAAATGGCCGACTCGCTGCAAAAACTTTCCGATCAATTGCAAAGCCATCATCATCATCGACACATGCACGCCGCTCAGGGAGGAGATAGTGGTGAGCTCACCAAAGATCAATTGACCGGCATCGCGAACCAGGCATCTTCCGCCGACAGCACACGCGCGGCGTCGTTGACCAATCTGATCAATAACTTCGACCAGGCCGACACGAATCACGACGGCAAGATCAGTGCGCAAGAGGCCATGTCCTTTGCGCAATCCAACAGCTCAACGGCCGCAAACTCCACCTCGACCTCCGCCTCCGCAGACTCCAGTTCCTCGTCGAACAATCCGAGCAGTGAGGCCAACGTCATGAGGCAGATAATGGAACTCGTGCGCGCATATGGCAATTCCGCGCAAGATACGACGTCGTCAACTGCCGCTGCCGCAAACAGCATTTCAGTTACGGCGTAACACAAACGTCATGCATGAGGCCGACATGGATCGGCCTCATCACTTGTCGCGCCCATCTACCCGCTTTTCCCTGTCGTTCAAAATTAGCGCACATGCCCGTTTGGGTGCGTGTGCTGTCGCAGATCAAGGACTACGCTTCCGAGGTACGACATCCACCAGCGTGGATGCGAAACGAATCTGTTATCGGAATCTCTCTGGCGAGATGCCGATTTTTCAAAAGGAGAAAGCCATGCCTCAATCGAGCAAGCGTATTCAACTCAAAGACAGCGATAAAAAATCTTTACCGAACGCCCATGTAATCAATCCGGTGGAAGACGACGAGCGATTCGAGGTGACAGTTAGAGTGCGCGCCGATACATCGTTGGGCGCCTTGGACTCGCATTCCACGATGGAGGACAAACTGCCTGCGCAGCGTACCTATATGAGCCGCGAAGACTACATCGCGAAGCATGGCGCTAGTGCTGATGACATGACCAAAGTGGAAGAGTTTGCCAAGAGCTATGGTTTGGTCGTCGTAGAAGCCAGCGCGGCACGGCGCAGCATATTTTTGTCTGGCACGGCTGCGCAATTCAGCGCGGCCTTTGGTGCCACCTTGCACAATGTCGAGCATCCCGGCGGCACTTATCGCGGCCGTACCGGTTCGCTCAGTATTCCTGCGGAGCTTGAGAACATCATCGAAGGCGTTTTTGGGCTCGACAACCGCCCCCAAGCCAAACCGCACTTTCAGGCACTCAAGGACAATGGCATACAGGCCCACGCCGCCAGTGGCAGCGGATCCTTTACGCCGCCCGATCTAGCCAAGGTCTACAATTTTCCCACCGGACTCGACGGTTCAGGTCAGTGCATCGCCATCATTGAACTCGGCGGAGGTCTGCGTACTGCGGACATCAAGAGCTATTTTACGAGCCTTAAGTTGCCGGTACCGAATGTCAAAGTCATCAACGTCGATGGTGGCAAGAATCAACCTTCGACTGCGGACAGCGCCGATGGCGAAGTCATGCTGGACATCGAGGTTGCCGCCGCCGTTGCGCCCAAGGCAACCATCGCGGTGTACTTTGCGCCCAATACCAACAAGGGCTTTCTCGATGCGATCACCAAAGCCATTCATGACACCGTCAATAAGCCTTCGGTGATCTCGATTAGCTGGGGCGGCCCGGAAGTAAGCTGGACTGCACAGGCCATGAAACAATTCGATCAGGCATTTCAAGCCGCTGCAGCAATCGGCATTACCGTCTGTTGCGCGTCGGGCGATGCCGGTTCGGCCGACGGCGAAACGGATGGTAAGGCACATGTCGATTTCCCAGCGTCCAGTCCATTTGCCTTGGGTTGCGGCGGGACAAAACTGACTGCTTCCAACGGTAAAATTTCAAAGGAAGTGGTGTGGAACGAGTCGACCGACAGCGCCAGCGGCGGTGGCGTCAGCAACTTCTTTCCGGTGCCAAGTTATCAAAGCAAAGCCAGCGTGCCGCTTTCAGCTTCCAGCAAAAAAGCGGGCCGTGGCGTACCCGATGTGGGCGGTGACGCGGATCCGCAAAGCGGCTACAAGGTTCGTGTCGACGGGCAGAACATGGTCATCGGCGGCACGAGTGCGGTTGCACCGCTATGGGCGGGATTGGTTGCGCTAATGAACCAGAAGATCGGTCATCCCGTTGGCTTCCTCAATCCCCTCATCTACGGTTCGCTCGCCAACACCGGCTTGTTTCACGACGTATCGACCGGCAACAATGGCGCTTATCACGCGAAAGCCGGATGGGATCCCTGCACGGGTTGGGGCAGCCCAATTGGCAGCAAGTTATTGCAGGCGCTGATGGGTTGACGAAATATTTCCATGGCATAGCCTGCATATCCTAAACAAGCGGGCCGCAATTGCGGCCCGTTTCTCGTTCATCAAAGCTTACGTTCCATCATGCCTATGCTGATGTTTCCCGCTGCCACAGAAAATCAATGAATGCCCTTGTCTTTGCAGGTAGCAAACGGTCAGGCAGCGTCACGAGGTATACCGCGCGCTCGGGCTGAGAGAATTCGCTCAGCAGCTCGACGAGTTGGCCGCACGCCAGCTCGTCGGTGACCTGATATTTTGAGATGGCAATGATGCCAAGACCACCGATCGCGGCACTACGCAAGATTTCGACGCTATTGCGGTAAGCGATCCTTGTATATCGACAACGGTGTGTCCGTCAGGGCCGTCGAAGTGCCAGGGATTCTGAAAAATGCTTCCCGCATAGTAGAGACAGTTATGTTGCGCAAGTTCTCGTGGATGTGTGGGCGTACCGTGACATTGCAAATAACTGGGCGCGGCGCAAATGATGTAAGGCACATCGAGAAGTTTGCGCGCGACCAAGCCCGGCGCAGGCGCATCCGTCATGCGTACGGCAATGTCGACAGAAGTGCCGGCAAGATCCGCAAGCTGGTCGCTGAGTTGCAATTCCATACGTATGTCGGGATAAGACCGCAGAAATTCTGTCAGTCGCTTGCTCAGTATGCGTATAGCATATGAATGCGGCGCCGAGACACGCAAAGTCCCGCGTGGGCTGCTGGAGAACTCCGACAGTAGCGTTTCCGCATCGAGCATTTCGTCGAGCATGCGGCGACAACGCGCATAGAGCGTCTGACCCGCTTCGGTGAGGCTCTGCCGGCGCGTCGTACGATTGAGTAAGGTGACGCCGAAGTCGCGCTCTAACGCGCTGAGACGTTTGCTCACCACAGCACGCGAGCAACCGAGGCGTTCCGCCGCCGCAGAGAGACCACCCGCGTCGACGACTTCAGCAAAGCTAGCCATATTGATGAGGCGTTCCATGATTCGCTCGTTTTGGGAAACAATCCTGCTCGACTGTACTGCTTTATGCGCAGACTGGCGAGACCTAGACTACGTGGCATCGGGGTACGGAAAGGAACGTGTCATGCAAACCGAAAGCAGCAATGCATCGAATATGCGCGCCATGATCGCTTTGATCATTGCGACAGCCATCTGGGGCGCCATGTTTCCCGTCGCTAAGTTGATTCTGAGCAACATGGATGCGTTGACGATGACACTCACGCGTTACGGTATCGCCGCGCCTATCTTCCTTTTGCTGCTGGCAAAGCGCGAAGGTTGGATGGCGTTGCGTTTGCAAACATCGATATGGCCTTTGATGGCTCTGGGTGGCCTCGGCTTCGCCGGCTTTAATCTGTTGATGTTCTACGGCATTGCCCAGTCCAAACCCGAACACGGCGCCGTGGTTTTGGCGTTGCAGCCGCTCATTGCCGCAATGATCTTGTGGGCGCGCACAGGTAAGCGTCCCGCGAATCGAAGTTTCGTCGCGCTGGCATTAGCGATTGCCGGCGTGGTGTTGCTCGTTACCGACGGCGATCTGTCGCGTCTTGCCGAACATGCTGCCGTCATTCCCACGCTGATGATGATTGCGGGCGGCATATGCTGGGTACTTTATTCGATGGGCGCTGCACGCTATCCGGATTGGTCGCCATTACGTTACACCGCGCTCAGCAGCGCATGTGGCGCGATCGTACTTGGCATGCTGTGGTTGGCCGTCGGCGCAGCCGGCGCATTGCGCATCCCGACATTGCAAGTGCTCCCATCAATGCTGCCTGCGCTCGCCTACCTCGTTGTCCTCGCTGCGTTCGTGGCTGTGTTGTGCTGGAACAGCGGCATACGCGTAGTTGGCGCACAGAACGGTATGTTATTTATCAACGTCGTACCGCTTACTGCGCTTTTCGTCGGGCTGATGCGCGGCCAACGCTTTGGCCTATGGGAACTGGTCGGTGTATTGCTGGTGCTGGCTAGTTTGGTACTCAATCAAGTGAAGCTGCCACAGCGACGTGTAGCGACCTTGCAAGACTGCCCAGTTGGGAGCATTTGAGAGATCTCGAATTGGTCAACCAGCATGCGACTATGCTCAAAACATTTTGGCAACGCAGGATAATTCCATATGCATAAATAGAACTGGGAGCGAGCACACAGCACACAAACTCGCCGCTCTTGTTCGCTCTTCGCTCAACTCAGCACAGTAACGACAATCTCTCGCGTATGGCCGCGTGCGCGATGTTCCCACAAGAATATGCCCTGCCAGGTTCTGAGCAGCATCTTGCCACCACCGACGGGCACGGTAACGGAAGTACCGGCCAGAACTGAACGCGCATGCGCTGCCATATCGTCGTCGCCTTCTGTGCCGTGCATATACGCTGAATCGCCATCCGGCGCCCAACGGCCGGCCAGTGTTTCCAGATCGCCACGCACGGACGGGTCGGCATTTTCCGTAATCAGCACCGAACAACTCGTGTGCCGCACAAACACATGCAGCAGCCCCGACTGAACGCCGGAACGGGCAACAGCCGCCGCGACCTCATTGGTGATCTCGGTCGTGCCGCGCCCTGTCGTACGCAACGTAAGCGTCTGCTGATGCGTCGTCATCTCGATCCTCGTCAAATAATTTGATCTCGCCAGCAACGATCATGTTAAGCCGGATCGTTCATCTCAATCACGTCTCGAACAAGCGGCAAACGGCGTGACGCGCAGCACATCTGCAAATACAACCATGCATGCGGAGCAGACGCTGGCAAGATTTTCTGTCAAAGTATCAGACCTTTCATGTCGCCAGGGGTTGCGGGAGTTTTCGATGGATACGGGGCCAATGCAGATTTACGATTCCACATTGCGCGACGGTGCGCAGGCGCAAGGCATTTCCTACTCCGTGGACGACAAAATCAAAATCGTCGAGCGTCTCGACGCGCTAGGTGTAGCGTATATCGAGGCGGGCAATCCGGGCTCCAACCCCAAGGATCTGGAATTCTTTCGTCGCGCCGCCGCGCTCAAACTCCAGCATAGCCGCATCATTGCCTTCGGCTCTACGCGCAAGGTCGGTATTCCCGCTGCGGAAGACAATAATGTGCAATCGTTACTCAAAGCCGGCACCGATGCCGTTGCCATTTTTGGAAAATGCTGGGACTACCACGTCACCGGTATTTTGCGCACCACGTTGGAAGAAAATATCGCCATGATTGGCGACACCATTTCTTACCTCAAATCCCAAGGAAAAGAAGTGGTGTTCGATGCCGAGCATTTTTTTGACGGCTACAAGACCAATCCGCAGTATGCGATGCAGGCGCTCGAAGCGGCCGCGCAAGCCGGTGCGGACTGTCTGTGTTTATGCGATACCAATGGCGGTACTTTCCCCGAAACGATTCATGAAGTCACGGCGATGGTGGTGGGGCGGTTTCCAAACAATGTCATTGGCATTCATTGCCACAACGATTGCGAGATGGCCGTGGCCAATTCCGTCGCAGCCGCGCGGGCCGGCGCAACGCAGGTGCAAGGCACCATCAATGGCATCGGCGAACGCTGCGGCAATGCCAACCTGTGCGCCGTCGTTCCCAATCTCGAACTCAAGCTAGCACTACGCTGCCTGCCGCCCGGCAGTCTGGTGCATCTCACTTCGACTGCTCGTTTCGTCAGCGAAGTAGCCAACATGCCTCTCAACGAAAAGGCAGCCTATGTCGGTAACGATGCCTTCGCCCACAAAGGCGGCATGCACATCGATGCGGTCAACAAGAACCCGATATCCTATGAGCATATCAATCCGGACGTGATCGGCAATAGCCGGCGTATCCTGATGAGCGAAGTCGCGGGCCGCAGTACGCTGCTGGCGCGCATCAACAAGTTCGACCCCGCGCTGACCAAGGACTCGCCCGAAACGCAGAAGATCGTCGACAAGCTCAAGGAACTCGAACACGAAGGCTACCAGTTCGAGACGGCGGAAAGTTCTTTCGAACTGGTCGTGCGCAAACTGCTCGGCAAGCACCAGCCTTTTTTCGAGTTGAAGGAATTCAAGGTCATCGTCAATGAGCCTTCAGTCAATGGCATCAATTCCAACGCGATGATCAAGATCGCTGTCGGCGGCGAAGAAGAGATCACCGCTGCGGAAGGCGACGGCCCGATCAACGCGCTCGACAACGCCGCACGCAAGGCGCTCGAACGTTTCTACCCCGCTATCCGCGAGATGAAACTGACCGACTACAAGGTCCGCGTACTCGATTCGGACAAAGCTTCAGCAGCCAAGGTACGCGTGCTGATCGAAACCTCCGATGGCGAAGCGCAGTGGACCACTATCGGCGTGTCGACCGACATCATCGATGCAAGCTGGCGCGCGCTGGTGGATGCATTCGAGTACAAGCTGGTGCTAGAGCAGGAGCGCGTGTCGTAGGGTGGGGTACGGCGTACCCATCCTATTTCAAGGTGGTAATCATATTCGTTTTATGCATTTGGAATTCTCCAGATGAATCCCAATAAAATTCAAAAATTCCAAAAACTGTTTTTCCAAGGAACTCTCTTGTTGCGAAATGGCGACCCGGAGGGTGCCCGACTTTCTTATGAGGCAGCACTGAAAATAGCACCGCGCGATTTTGACACGCTACATATGTTGGGCTTGGCTTATGCTACTTCCGAATTTTATGACAAGGCTGCCTCTCTACTAAAGAGAGCTTTGAGCATCGATCCAATGTCCCCTGAAGCAAATATGCATTACGGCAATATTTTGAACTCTCAAGGACAGTTCGAGCTTGCTCTTAAGTACCAAAAGAAAGCTGCTAGCCTGTCGCCACAAAATCCTTCAATTCATTACAACCTAGCCAATAGTCTTAGAGATGCAGGCCACCCACAAGAAGCAATTGATCGTTATCGCCACACGCTCGAACTTAAGCCAAACTATCTGGAGGCACTCAACAACTTAGCCACGCTACTTGTTTTACATGCAGACGACTATGCTGCGGCTGCCGAGTGTTGTGCTCGTATGGTCAGCGGTGGAAGTAAGCTCCCCTATCTTCATGGGCGATTGCGCCACCTGAAAGCTCAATATTGTGATTGGTCAAATTATGACGAAGAGTGTGCCGACGTATTACATCGCGTAGATCAACAAGAAGTTGCTGCAAGTCCATTTTCTATACTCGCAATTCCATCCACAGCGTTGCAGCAGAAACTCTGCGCGCAAATCGCCATCACGGAAGAGTTTCCGGCTTCACGGCAGAGTTCATGGCAAGGCTCGCGCTATGCACATTCGCGAATTAGGATTGGCTATTTCTCTGCTGATTTTTTTGCACATGCCACGGCATTTCTGATGGCAGAGTTGCTGGAAAAACATGATCGAAGCCGTTTTGAAATATTCGTATTTTCTTTTAGCGGCGTCGAGCACCATCCAATACGCAATCGTCTTGCGACCGCGGTTGAACATTTCATAGAGGTTAGCAAAATAAGTCCGAGCGAAATTGCGAAGCTTGCCAGACAGAATGAAATTGATATCGCCATCGACCTAAAAGGTTTCACGCAAGCTCGCCGTACGGAAATTTTCGCGCAACGCTGCGCGCCAATTCAGATTAACTATTTGGGATATCCGGGCACAATGGGAGCGCCATTCATTGACTATATTATCGCCGACCACATACTTATCCCGCCTGGTCAAGAGGAGGCATACACTGAAAAGGTAGTACGATTGCCCAATAGTTATCAACCTAACGATTCACAGCGCCCCATTGCTGTTGACACACCGAGTCGCCGGGAGCTGGGCTTGCCCGATAACGGTTTCGTATTCTGTTGCTTTAACAATAACTACAAAATCACCCCAGACGTTTTCGATATCTGGATGCGTATTATTACAAGAGTAGAGAATAGCGTGTTGTGGTTGTTTGAAGATAATCCGGCGGCAGCGGCGAATTTACGTAATGAAGCTCGACGGCGAAATGTCGATCCCAATCGCGTGATATTTGCTCCACGTGTTCCGCTTGAGGAACATCTTGCGCGCCATCGTTGCGCAGATCTATTTCTCGATACGTTTTACTGTAATGCTCACACAACGGCAAGCGATGCCCTGTGGGCTGGACTGCCGATTCTTACGCGAATTGGAAACACTTTTGCTTCGCGCGTAGCGGCAAGTTTGCTCAATGCCGTTGGGCTTCCCGAACTTATTGTTACGACTGCCTTTGAATATGAAACGCTCGCTTTGAAACTGGCTAGCGATCCGATTTTGCTGCGTAAATTCCGGAACAGATTAATCGAAAAGCATACTCAACATGCTCTTTTTGATGCAACGCGCTATACGCAAAATCTGGAACGTGCATTCCTATCGATATGGGCTCAGCATGAACAGGGATTATCTATCAATCATCTGAATATCGAAGATCAAACCATTGTGTAAACACAATCATCAAATCAGTAAATCATGTCCAAAGCATTCAACGTAACGATCATACAACCTACCGGGTATATTCATTCGATGGCATTGCATGAGGCCGCCGAATATATTCGCTCTTCGCTTTTATCTCTGGGGTACAAGACAGGCTTGTCGACAAATCGGATTGAAGACGGCGTCGTCAATATCGTCTTTTGCGCTCATTTGTTGAAAAAAGAAGAAGCCTCTGCGCTTCCTCACGATGCGATAATTTTCAATAGCGAACAATTGGATAATTTAGAAGGTTGGTATTTTCAGACAGGTGCTTACGCATCGTTGTTACAAAGCCACCACGTGTGGGACTATGCCGGAACCAATCTTCTACGAATTCCTCATGATCGAAAATCGTTTATACCATTCGGGTTTTGCAGCGATCTCGTTAGAAAAGACATTCGGCGCCGCCCTGGCGCTTCGCTATTGTTCTATGGCTCTCTTACGCCGCGGCGTGAAAGCATAATCGAGCGGGTTATCGCGGCAGGTGTGCCGGTCAACGTGCTTATGGGCAAATACGGATTCGAGCGCGATGTGAAGTTATTCAAGGCGTGGGCGGTACTCAATTTGCATAATGCGAAAGATACCCGAGCTTTTGAGCAAATTCGCTGTTTCTATCCCCTGATCAATCGTGTCCCAGTCATATCGGAACAAAACTCTGACGATTCTTCCTGCGACCATTTCCGCAATTCAGTATTTTTCTTTGAGGAACAAGAGTTGGTCGAAGGCTGTACACGTCTGTATAAGGACACCGTAGCGTTTGCAAATGAATCTATGGTGATGCTCGATAATTTTGCTAGATATTCAGCAATAGAATCTCTTGAACAAGCTATCCGTTTTTATTTAGACCAATCGGAGAGAATAGACCGCGAGTAAGAATGGGGTCAGCGCATGTTGTAGCAATATTTGCGCATAACAATTGGTGTTTCTAACGAAGGGGTTACCTCTCAGTCGTACGCACCGATAGCTTCAATATCACGAATTGCAACTGCTCCTGCTCCATCGGATGCAATGTAACTTGCTCAATCCACGCTTCGGATGTTTTGAAATCGCGTTGCCCCTTGTGCCTTTCGGCACGTCGTGCTGCTTCCAGAAACGCGTGGGCTCACCGAGCCCACCCTACCTGGCTCAGAGTTGTCTGCAATCGTACCGATTGCGTGCGTCTTCGCTTCCGCAAATCAGTCGCTTACCCAATGCCGTGGTGTGATCGCCGTATCGACCGACCTTGATAAGTGCGTTGCTGAGGTTGATATCAAGTTGCGCGTCGGGATTATTGAAACGGAACAGCGTAGCTTGCGGATTGTCGACTTCCAGGCCGTCAATTTCAACTGTTTTGCGGTACACACCAGCCTGGGCGTTAATGATTGGAAAATCCTTGTTGCGGCCAGAATCGCCGATGATGCGGATATTCTTTAATATTCCAGTAGCATTATTGCCGTAGCTGCCCCAGCCGAACTGGATGGGCACCGCGTTACGGATCATGCGTATCGTCGTATCGGTGACGGTAATGTCGTTGTAGATCTTGATCACATCATCGCCCGTGGAGAAGTAGGCGTTGCTCACTGTCGTACCGGGACCGGCCGAAATGCCGTCGCTGTGATTGTGGACGCCTCCGCGATCATCGATTGCTTCGATGTGATCCAGATGCATCACCGCTCCGTCCTTGCCGGTGAAATGAAAGCCGATCGGGTTGATGGATCGCAGCTGACGGATATTGACGACGACCCCTTTGCCAACGGCATACACGGCAGAGTAAGGAACACAGCCGGCGCCGTCATCGAGCTTGGCGTCATGCAGCAGAGCGGGACTGGCTGTGCCGAATATTTCAGATCGCGTTGAGCTTTCGCCTTCGATATCCAAAGAATGAAATGATGTGAAAGCGGCCTCGACACGCACACCCTCGGCAACCAAGACACGTTTTACTTCGATAGGAATTTCCCAGATGCTCGCGCGATAGTCCGGCCGCGCGAAATCAATGCGGCCGGAACTCGCAAAGCGCAGTGTGCCGGAGTCTGCGTGCCATTCGATCTTGCCTGAGTAATGAGTGGCAAGATCAGCGACGGATTGCGCAGCAGAGGTCGAAATAAATGCGAACAATCCGAGCATGACCAAAGGATATTTCATGTCAAATTTCCCGTTGACCCGAACAAGCAGATTTGAAGAGTACGTTCAGCAGGCATCGTAGCGCTCGCTCGGTAAGTATGGTGACCTGCTATCGGCGCTGAAGGCCATGTATCACAGCGGCTTGAGCATTACCAGCTTCAACTGCTCCTGCTCCACGGGATGCAGCGTCACCTGCTGGTAGCTGATTAGCCCGCGCTTCGGATGTTTGAAGTCACGCTGCCCGCCTTGCCTTTCGAGCACATCATGCTGCTTCCAGAAGCGTGCGAAGTCGGGGCTTGCTTGCGAGAGCTCTTCGACGAGTTTTTGCAGCGCCGGTTCGTCGAGCCGCGTACGGCAGTCGGCGCGGAACTCGGCAGTGATGCGGCGGGCTCGCACGTCCCAGTCAACGATTAAGCTACGCGCAGCGGGATCGAGGAAGACAAAGCGCAGCAGATTCGGCGTGCTTTTCGGTTTTCCCCTATGCTTTTGGTCGAGCCAGCCAGTGAACAACACAGCAGCGGGTTTGTTCCAGGCGAGCACATCCCAATAGCGGCCCATGATGTAGGCGGGAATGCTAATGTCATCGAGCAACGCAATCAGCGCGGGTGGCGTTGCATCGTCAACCGGTTCACTTTCCTGCGCGTCGCGCCGGCCGGCCATTTCAAACAAATAGGCGCGTTCGGGTGAGTTGCATCGTGCGTGCAAGCCGCGCAAGCACATCGGCCGAGACATTGACTTCGCGGCCCTGTTCGAGCCAGGTGTACCAGGTCGGGCTGATGCCGGCGAGCTGAGCAACTTCTTCGCGCCGCAGCCCCTGTGTGCGTCGCCGGCTGCCTGCCGGAAAGCCAAACGCTTCGGGTGCGCTGCGCTGGCGCAACACTTGCAAGAAATCGCCGAGCTCCTTGCGACGGGTTGGGGTGTCGTTTTTCATGGAAGAGTTGGCCCTGCGGGCGGCTTACCGCAAAGGCGCAAAGGAAAAGTAAGAAAGACCATAGCGTAGGCAACGCAAACTGTTATTTTCAATACTAGTATAACTGCTTGCCTTGTTCTGGTACCAATCGATGCCTAATATACGAACCTGCGCTGTTCAGATGAACTAATTCCTTTGCGACCCGTTGGCTTTTCTTTGTGCCTTTGCGGCGAAAAGGTTTGATCTCGCTGAGCAGCTTTCGTTACGCACACCTTTGAAGGAGCCAACCATGGCCGGCAAAACGCTCTACGATAAATTGTGGGATCCGCACGTTGTCCACGAAGATAGCGACGGCACCTGCCTTCTCTACATCGACCGTCATCTCGTGCACGAAGTGACCAGTCCGCAAGCATTCGAGGGTCTGCGTCTAGCGGGTCGCAAAGCATGGCGCAGCAGTTCGGTGGTAGCGGTGCCGGATCACAACACGCCAACCAATCACTGGGATCGCGACATCGAAGATCCGATCTCGAAAACTCAGGTCGATACGCTGGACTCCAACATCAAGGAATTCGGTTCGCTCATCTACTTTCCGTTCAAGCACAAGAATCAAGGCATCATTCACGTGATCGCGCCGGAAAATGGCGCGACGCTGCCGGGTATGACAGTGGTATGCGGCGACAGTCACACTGCGACGCACGGCGCATTTGCGGCACTCGCGCACGGCATTGGCACATCGGAAGTCGAACACGTACTCGCGACGCAAACGCTGATCCAGAAGAAATCCAAGGCCATGCTTGTGAAAGTCGAAGGCAAGCTCGGCACGGGTGTGACGGCAAAGGATGTGGCGCTTGCCATCATCGGCAAGATCGGCACAGCGGGCGGCACGGGTTATTGCATCGAATACGCAGGTTCCGCGATTCGCGGCTTGTCGATGGAAGGGCGCATGACGGTATGCAATCTGGCTATCGAGGCAGGTGCGCGGGCCGGCATTATCGCGGCCGATGACACCACCATCGCCTATCTCAAAGGCCGTCCGCATGCACCCACGGCAGCAAACTGGGACAAAGCTGTTGAACACTGGAAGACGCTGCACTCCGACGCTGACGCAAAGTTCGACATCGTCGTGGAAATGCGCGCCGAAGACATCGAGCCGCAAGTCACTTGGGGCACCTCGCCCGAACAAGTGCTGGCCGTCGGCGGCAAGGTGCCGAATCCCGCCAACGAGAAGGACCCGGTGAAGCGTAACGGCATCGAGCGCGCATTGCAGTACATGGGCTTGCAGGCGGACACGCCGATCACCGACATCAAGATCGACAAGGTCTTCATTGGTTCGTGCACCAATTCGCGTATCGAAGATCTACGCGCTGCGGCTGTCGTCGCCAAGGGCAAGAAGATTGCCGGCAATATTACGTTGGCATTGGTCGTGCCGGGCTCCGGCATCGTCAAGCGTCAGGCCGAGGAAGAAGGTCTGGACAAGATTTTCATCGACGCGGGTTTCGAATGGCGCGAGCCGGGTTGCTCGATGTGTCTGGCGATGAACGCCGATCGCCTCTCTGCAGGTGAGCGTTGCGCATCGACTTCCAACCGCAACTTCGAAGGTCGTCAGGGCCCCGGCGGGCGCACTCACTTGGTGAGCCCGGCCATGGCTGCCGCAGCCGCCATCGCGGGTCACTTCGTTGATATTCGAACGGCATAAGGAGAAAACCAATGAAAGCCTTCACCCAACTCAAAGGCCTTGTGGCCCCGCTCGATCGCGCCAATGTCGACACCGATGCGATCATTCCCAAGCAGTTTCTAAAGTCGATCAAGCGCAGCGGCTTCGGTCCCTACCTGTTCGATGAGTCGCGCTATCTCGATCACGGCGAGCCCGGCATGGACTGCACGAACCGTCCGAAGAACATGGACTTCGTGCTCAACAAGCCACGCTATCAAGGCGCGCAAATTCTGTTGGCACGCGATAACTTCGGTTGCGGTTCCAGCCGCGAACATGCGCCATGGGCTATCGAGAATTACGGCTTCAGCGTGATGATTGCGCCGTCCTTTGCCGACATTTTTTTCAGCAACAGCTACAAGAACGGTCTGCTGCCGATTGTAGCTTCTACCGAAATCGTCGATCGCCTGTTCAAGGAATGCGAAGCGACTGAAGGCTATATGTTGGATGTGAAACTCGAAGAGCAGACCGTGACGGCACCGTCCGGCTTCAGCTTCAAGTTCGACATCACGCCGCACCGCAAGCATTGCCTGCTCAATGGTCTGGATGAAATCGGTTTGACGCTGAAGCACGCAGACGAGATCAAGGCGTTTGAAGCGAAGCACAAGGCTGCGCAACCCTGGCTGTTCGCATGATGTTTAGCCGTCACTCCCGCGAAAGCGGGAATCCACGTGTACTTCAATGCTGATTGGTACGAGTTTGTGGATTCTCGTTCGCGAGAATGACGAATGGGGAATTGTGGAATTTAATTTGGCGGTAAGGACGTAGGGGGGCTCGGTGAGCCCGTGCGTAGCAGTCGCATTGGTAAAACCGCGTGGGCTACCGAGGCCGCCCTAGATTGGAAAATTTTTAAGGAAAAGATATGAAAATCTGTTATTTGCCCGGCGACGGCATCGGTCCGGAAATCATGACGCAAGCATTACGCGTGCTGGACGTGTTCAAGAAGGAAGGCATGAACATCGAGCTGGAAGAAGCACTGCTCGGTGGCGCAGCAGTCGATGCAACCGGCCTGCCTTACCCGGAAGCTACGCAGAAGGCCGCACGTGCAGCCGACGCGGTGCTGCTCGCCGCTGTCGGTGGCCCGAAGTGGGACGTGCTGCCACGCCCGCAACGTCCAGAGCGCGGCCTGCTCGGCATTCGCAAGGACCTGAACCTGTTCGCCAATCTGCGCCCGGCCATCCTCTATCCGGAACTGG
>DASUGV010000298.1:0-6892 GCA_036273835.1 Rhodocyclaceae bacterium | reverse complement strand
GAACTGGGACTCGGTCAGGGCTCCAGACTCGCCCATGCCATGCGGTTCCAGAACATCGGGGCTCAGCACGCCTTCGAAAGCCTTGAGCAGATCGCTGCGCCGATTCGCATCTTTGAGCATGCGCACACTGGCAAGCTGGGCATGCGTTGCAAACAAGCGCCGCCCGCTCAGGCCGCATCGCTCGGCACCCGCGTGAACCAGCCAGCGGAAAACGTTCATATCGAGTATGTAAGACTTGTGGTCTGCGGCAGCCATGGTTTGGCGCCCTCCTAGTAAAATGCTACGCCCGCTCGAAACACCCGGCAGCTTTTCGGCAATGGAAAATACTTTTGCTAGCCCGCACACTAACTTGAGGTCCACCCTATAACGAATATCTTTGGCAAAGTTTAAGGGGCTAAGCCGTAGATGGATAACAAATAGGCCGCCACACATGGGCCTTGGATGTCGATCCGCTTTACACTCCACGCAATGCGCTTTAGCAAATTTATCGTATTTTTCTTTATTTAGAAGAAATTACAAAATGTGGCGCAGTAAGTGCTTCTATGTGCGACTGGAGGCGACCATCGATCGAACTTCGCTATAACAACAAGTAAACCTGGAGATAGTATGTTCAAGCACGCAGTAGTTGCAGCCACCTTTGCACTTGCCCTGATTGCCGGTGAGGCGCAAGCCGTCAATGTCGTCGACACCGGAACACCGAATGGCTCGCAATCCTATGCTTTCAATGAATTTCAGTATTTCGCTGGCAAGTTTTCTTTGAGTAATGACACTGTCATTAACACTATTGAAAGCTATTTCAGCACTGACGTGGGATCCATCGCGTTCAGCGTGTATTCGGATGGCGGCGCGGCTCCCGGTTCGCTACTTGATTCGGCCAGCTTGATTACAACACGTGACGATCATGCGACATGGAACGGAGTGACGAATCTGAACTGGTCACTCGTGGCAGGAAGTTACTGGGTGGTGTTTCAGCCGGATTTCCAAAGCGCTGCCGCCGAAATGGGCGGCGTTGCACCTTCGCCCTTGCTGGCATATTCAATCAATCATAGCTCCGGCTGGGAAGTACCCGTATCCGATTTGCGCATAGGCGTGCGTATCGATACGGAAAATCTGCCTGCTCCCGTTCCGGAGCCAAGCAGCCTTGCAATGTATGCCTTGGGTCTCGCAGGTCTCGCTACCATGGTGCGCCGCAAGAAGACCGCATAAGCTACAAACGGCATAAACAGAAAATGCAAAACGCGCCTTAATGTAGGCGCGTTTTGCATTGGCGCGGGCAAACGTCACCTAATTACGCGCAAAAATTGCCCAAATTGCCGGGCTCATCTCTATACTTCAGGCACCAAATCCGCCCATTGCACGGCTGCGTTATTGGTGAACAGTCCTCGAATCTCATGGTTACTTAGCCATGTCGAATTCGATGCTGTAAATAAATCAAAATATGGAGACAAACAATATGCGTATCAAAATACTAATGGGCCTGCTCGCCCTGAGTTTTGCGAGCAGCGCTTTCGCGGCAGCCGACGCGCCCTCCGGCTACACCAAGTGTGCACAACCAGGCGGGACATGTACGTTCAGCGGCACTCGCCAGGTTGCCATGGGTAAATCAGGTGTATTCGGTTTTGCCACTTTCACCAGCAGCGTCGTTTGTCAGTTATCGAATTTCCCCAGCGCACCGAGCAATTCGACTTGGTGCTCGTATGCACCAACGACCAGCAGCTCCAGCAGTTCATCGAGTTCCTCTAGCTCGTCGTCCAGTTCTTCATCCAGTTCGTCGAGTTCCAGCAGTTCGAGTTCATCGAGCAGTTCCTCGTCCTCAAGCAGCTCTTCCTCATCAAGTTCGTCATCGAGCTCTTCCTCATCCAGTTCTTCGTCGAGTAGCTCTGGTGGCACCTCGGCACCGCAAAACCTGACCGTGCCTCCACTCGCATTCGAAGACACGCACATCACCGTCGTGTGGGAAAAGCCCAGCAGCGGCACTGCGGCAAGTTACAACATTTATGCCAATGGCAACAAGGTCGGTTCCGTCAGCAAGATCGCGTGGCCGGCTAATTCACTGACCAACCTGCAACTGTTTTTCGACATCACCGGCCTGACGCCCAGCACGAGCTACAGCATCTTGGTACGTGCGGTCGATGCATCCGGCATAGAGTCGCCCAACAGCAACACGGTCGTGCAAGCAACCACCGCTACGCCTACCACGATCAACGTAACTTCCGCGCCGTACAGTGCAGTCGGCAACGGCACCACGACCACGACCGCTGCATTGCAGAGCGCGATCAATGCCTGCCCATCCGGCGGCAAGGTACTGTTCCCTTCAGGCAACAAGTTCCTCAGCGGTGCGCTGTATCTGAAGAGCAACTGCACCTATGAGATCGAAGGCACGCTGCTCGCCAGCGGCAAGACTGCCGATTACCAGGCGGGCAACAATCGCTTTCCGATTTACGGAACGGGCGGCGTGTTCGGCAGCGTGAAGTACGCTGACAACTACAAGGGGCTGCTCAACACCTGTGGCACGCCGACCACAACCGACAACTCGTGCGTCGGTGTGCAGAACATCCGCCTCACCGGCGCGGGTACCGTGCAGGGCAACACGAGCCTGGCCAGCGCCGAAGGTACGGATGCGCGTGGTGACCTGGTCAACTTCGCCGGCATAAAAGGTTTGTACATCGCCGGTCTGACTTTCAACCAATCCTCTGAGCATATGCTGTTCGTTGCGCGTTCGAGCAACATCACGATTGCCAAAGTGAACGTTCAGTCCAAAGGCATATCCAATGGCGATGGCATCGACCTCGTGACCGCGTATGCCGATCAGTTAACTTCCAACGGACCGGTTGGACTGCTACCGACCAACGCCTACATTTTCGGTTCGACCTGGAACACCGGTGATGACTGCATCAACCTCAACGCGGGCACCAGCGCACCCGGCGTTGCAGTTGGGACACCAATCAATGGCGTGCATGTGTTCAACAACTACACGCAGGCAGGTCATGGCGGCGTCGTATGGGGAAGCTTCACGGCAGCGGGCTTCAAGAACGTCTCCGCAGTTGAAAACAGCTTCGACGGCACCGATGTCGGTCTACGCTTCAAGACAGGCAGCGGTCATGGCGGCGGCATCGCTACCCTGAGCGGTAATGACTTCGGCGCGCTCGCAAAGGACAACAAGGTCAATAATGTGGGGACCGGTATCGTCATCACCAATGCCTACCCCGACACGACCGGAATGCCCGCAGCGCCGATGGGCGTCTTTCACGACATTGTCATATCCGGCCTAGCAGGCACCGCTAGCGCAGCCTTCGCCGTCGACACGGGTACGAAGCTGACCATCAGCACCAGCATGACGGGCTCGGTCTCGATTTCGGGCGTGACGAATTCGGTTATTAATGGGGTGACTTACCCTTAACAAACTTTGCAGGCGTCATACTTAAACTGACGTCCACAATCTTAAAAGCCCACAGCGAGAGTCGTGGGCTTTTTATTGGCACATAGAAAACTGTCAGGAAGTACCGGATCACCGGTAGCTTCATTGTGCACAGAAGTCTTTCCAATATTCCGCTCGCATTTTCGTCATGGTACGAGAACAGCCGCGCCCTCGAAGCGCCCGGCGCGCAGATCGGCGAGCGCCTGATTCGCCTCTTGCAGCGGATAGCATGTGGTCTGGGTAACGATGCCCATCTCGGGCGCCCGACGCAGGAAGTCGAGCCCGTCCTGACGCGTGAGATTGGCGACCGACAGAAGCTGCCGTTCTTCCCATAGCAGCCGATAGGGAAAACTCGGGATGTCACTCATATGAATTCCCGCGCAGACGACGCGGCCACCCTTGCGCACCGCTTTGAGCGCCTGTGGAACGAGATCGCCTACGGACGCAAATATGATAGCGGCATCTAGTGATTCGGGCGGCATCTCGTCGGACCCGCCCACCCATTCCGCGCCCAGGCGCTTGGCGAATGCCTGCGTGACAATATCTCCCGGACGCGTGAAGGCGAACACCGATCGTTTCTGCCAGCGGGCAACTTGCGTCAGAATGTGGGCGGCGGCGCCGAACCCATAGAGGCCGAGTTCCTTGTCATCGCCAGCGATTGCTAGCGACCGCCAGCCGATCAACCCCGCGCAAAGCAGAGGCGCAAGCGCCGCATCGCTGCCTGCTTCGCCGAGCGGGAATGCGAAGCGCGCGTCGGCGATCGCCGCAGTCGCGAATCCGCCGTCGCGCGTATAGCCGGTAAAGCGCGGGCGGTCGCAAAGATTCTCGCGGGCTGTTGCGCAATAATGGCAGACGCCACACGTATGACCCAGCCACGGAATGCCGATGCGCTGGCCGATGCGCAGATCGTCGACGCCAGCTCCGATTGCATCGATGCGGCCGACAATTTCGTGACCGGGGATAATGGGCAATTGCGGATCGGGCAGTTCGCCATCGACGACGTGCAGATCCGTGCGGCAGACACCGCAGGCGCTTACGTTGATGCGAATTTCTCCCCCGCCGGGAGACCGATCCGGAAGCGCCGTCCATTCCAGAGGAGTACCTGGTTTCTTCAGCACCATTGCATGCATGGTGACCTCCGATATTTGCGATCGCGCAGTATCTCGCCGGGCCGAAGGTCGGCGCGATCAGCTATAACTTTGCGCATTCGTACATCGGTGCTATCGCCTGCCTCATCTTAGGTTTTATTCTGTCGTCATCAATCGCACTTTGCGCAGGCATCATATGGTGTGCGCATATTGGCTTCGACCGTGCGCTGGGCTACGGACTCAAATATTCAGAAGGTTTTGGCTTCACTCACCTGGGCCGCATCGGACGGCTTGCCGCCGACACGCCGGTCAGACCGCAGTCGCTTTGAGAACTGGAATTACGCGACACAATGACATTGGAATTCCAGTTCTCTCGGACATCTCAAGCGGCGCTGCGCTGCTGGGATTGCTGACTTCTGTTTGCGCTACTGCGGCGCTCCGGAAACTGCGTCGGCTGATTGGCGTTTTGAGCTTGCCGCCGCTCGCTCTGTTCTTCGCCACTGCGCACTTCTATGCGGCGACGTTGGCTGGCCGTCAGCGGTAGTTTGATTTGCAGCACACCGTTGGACACAGAAGCTTCGGCTCGCTCCACGTCGATTTCTTCAGGCAGTGGAATGACGCGCGTGAAGCTTCCGTAGTGACATTCGACACGCTTACTGTCCTGCTGCACGCTTTCATGTTGCGCGCGCCGTTCGCCATGAATAGTGAGTCGTCCTTCATCGACTTCGACGCTAACATCTTCTTTGCGAATGCCAGGCAGGTCAGCATTGATGATGATCTGATCATTTTGCCGCGACACGTCGACGCTGGGCATCCACATCGCTCCACCGGCACCCAGGCCACGATTGTGCGATATCATGCTTTCGAACTCGTTGTTCAATTCTTCCGAGAAGCGGCGCATCATGCCAAGAGGTTCGTTAAATGCAGTTAGCATAGTCGAGAACCATGGCTGCGGTCCGAAAAAACTGGAACGGAAAGGACGCAGTGCGGTATTCGCGGCGTTTACAGCGCTCGACTGGGTTTTGAACGCATCGGATACGAACTCGGTCGCTTGTTGGCTCACGCGATTGACATTCTCATTTGCCGCTTGCATGGTTTTTTTGCCCAGGCGACTGGCATCGTCAATGGCCGTTTGCGTCGCGCGAGCCACTTCATCGCCTGCCGATTGTGCATTGCCGGTAACGCGCGCGCCATGGACTTCACCGCGCCATGCACCACTTTCGCGTGCACGGCTTTCGATGAATTGTTTGAAGCGCTGCAGGTCCTGCTCGGCGCGCGCGGCAACCGCATCAGGATTTCTTTTTTCGCCTGCGCCGGTATCGCTGATCTCCATGCTGAAGACGATCCGTGTGCGATTCTCGCCCAAAGACTCGAACCTTACTTCACCATTCTTGCTTGCATCTTGCGGACAACGCCAGGCGATGCGCTGATTGGGTATCTGCTCGGTGATTTCGCCGTCCCATTCAACCTCTTTGCCGGCGACTTCCGCACGCCAGCGCAGATGCGTGTCGTCGAGCTGCCGTACTTCGCGCACGTCAGCCATGAATTTCGGAAATTCCTCGAACTGCGTCATCTGGTTGTAAACCGTACGCACGGGTGCTTCGAGTTCAATAGATTTTTCGATCTTTGCCATTTGATGTCCTTCCAAAGGAAATGCTTTGCGAGCCGAGCCACCCAGAAAATTTACGTCGAGTCGTTTTGAAACGAGCCGATGAATACGCGAAGCGACACAATGCGTATGCTTAACTAAATTTCGGATCGCTGGAGGTGATGTCGGATCAATGCCGCGTCAATGCTTTTTGCTGCCGGATTGTTTGCCACCGAGTGCTTTGCTTAGAGCTGCGGGCGTCTCGAAGTCTTCGCCGTCAGGCAAATCCTGCAGAGCCTCGCGGATTTCGTCATCCGCACCAGCGCTTTCCGCCCGGCGCAAGATGTCGCTCTTGCTGGCTGGATAGTTCACGCCTTTGAGATATTTCTGTACTTCGACTGCTGTTGCTCTGGCCATGATGATGCTCCTTTCGCATAAGGGTATTGCCCCCCAATACGCCGCAACACACATGCCCATCACTCGTAAATTTTTTCGCCGCTTTTGAGGCCCACCTCGAAGGTCGCTGTTTCAAGAGCACCATGTGGAAATCACGGTCCACAATTTACACAGCCGTGTAGCGCTTACATCCAAGATTTTTTTGTGCCAAAGCATGATGAATCGCTCAACGAAAAAACCCGCCAATCGGCGGGTCTTTTCGTAGCCCAATTTTCGGGCCAAAGTTACGACAGCACTCTTAGTTCTGGAACGAGCACTTGTCCGGATTGCCGTTCGGTTCGCTGCCGAAGGCCGCTACCGTACAGGCAATGCTGTTGCCCACTCCCACGTTCTTCGCCACCC
>DASUGV010000297.1:0-6844 GCA_036273835.1 Rhodocyclaceae bacterium | reverse complement strand
TCGACCCGATTGCGCCGCAGTACTATGGTGATCTGGTGAGCTGGACCGCTATTGGCGCGCGCACGGCGGAGTCGCAAACGCATCGAGAAATGGCTTCTGGCCTGTCGACCCCGGTCGGATTCAAGAACAGTACCGATGGTTCTCTCGATGCAGCCGTCAACGGTATCTTGTCCGCTGCGGCACCGCACAGCTTCCTGGGTCTGAACGAACAAGGCGAAGCTGCAATCATTCGTACGCGCGGCAACAGGTATGGTCACATGGTATTGCGCGGTGGCGGTGGCCGTCCCAATTACGACACGGTGTCCATGTCGCTCGCCGAACAAGTGCTGGCCAAAGCCAATCTACCGCAAAACATCATCGTGGATTGCTCGCATGCCAACTCCTGGAAGAAACCGGAGTTACAACCGCTTGTCATGAAAGATGTGGCCAATCAGGTCCGCGATGGCAATCGCTCGATTGTCGGTGTGATGATCGAGAGTTTCATCGAAGCGGGCAACCAGCCGATACCGGCCAATCTCGCCGAATTGCGCTATGGATGTTCCGTTACCGATGCTTGCGTCAGTTGGGCTACGACCGAACAGATGTTGCGCAATGCAAGAGAAGCACTGCATGATTTTGTCATGCATAAACGCGCAGCTTGAGTATGTCAAAACAATATATGAGAAAGTTATTGCCATGAGTTTGATTAAAGCTTTTCCCGGTTTGCGTCCGGCGGCCGGACGCGCCGCAGAGATCGTCGCGCCACCTTACGACGTACTGTCCAGTGAAGAGGCGCGAGTGCGTGCCGCAGGCAAGCCGTGGAGCTTTCTGCACATCTCCAAGCCGGAAATCGATTTGCCTGCCGATACCGATCATTACGCTCCGCAGGTTTACGCCAAAGCCGCCGAGAACTTGCAACGCCTACTGCAGGCGAATGTGCTGATTCGAGACGAGAAGTCTTGCTATTATGCATATCGCATCATCATGGGCAGCCATGCCCAGACCGGTTTGGTCGCAGCCGCTTCGGTAGCGGAGTACGACAAGAACCGTATCCGGCGCCACGAATTGACGCGGCCGGACAAGGAAGACGACCGTGTGCGCCAGATCGAAGCGCTGGATGCCCAGACGGGTCCCGTTCTGTTGGCCTACCCGAAGGCGCCGGCCGTCGACGAAATTCTGGCTGTGGCAACCCGCAGCGAATCAGTGGCCGATGCGGTGGCGGATGATGGCGTGCGTCACACGGTTTGGGCCATTCGCGACGAGACGGCGATCGCACAATTGACGGCCGCGTTCGATGCGATGCCCGCGCTATACATCGCAGATGGTCATCATCGTTCGGCGGCGGCCTCGCGCGTATGCGCAGCGCGGCGTGCCGCGAATCCGAAGCATCGCGGAGACGAGCCGTACAACTATTTTCTGTCGGTGATTTTTCCCGACCACCAATTACACATTCTCGACTACAACCGTGTCGTGACAGACCTCAACGGCATGAGCGTCGCACAATTGCTCGAGCGCATCAAAGTGGCATTCGACGTCAATATGAGCGAAGCGCCAGTGAAGCCCGCGCATCATGGCCAATTCGGTTTATACCTCGGCGGCCGCTGGTATGCTCTCGACATAAAGTCATCGTTGATCCCGGATGATCCGGTGGCACGTCTAGACGTTAGCCTGCTGACCGATCATTTGCTTTCGCCGGTGCTTGGCATCAGCGATTTGCGCCGCGATAAGCGTATCGATTTTGTCGGCGGCATCCGCGGTTTGCCAGAGCTCGAAAAACGTGTCGATAGCGGCGAGATGGCTGCTGCGTTCAGCCTTCATCCGACCACCATGAAAGATTTGATGTCGGTGGCCGATGCCGACAAGATCATGCCGCCCAAGTCGACATGGTTCGAGCCTAAGCTAGCGGACGGTCTGCTATCCCACGTTCTGGATTGAACTGACTTAGGGGCATTCATCGCAACAGCATGGGAGGTTTGAGCAATCGTGACAGCCACCGCTTTCATCACTCATCCCGACTGCTGGTTGCACACCATGGGCGCAGGGCATCCGGAGTCGCCCGATCGGCTTTCTGCCATACGCGATCAACTGATTGCATCGGGTTTGGAAAGCGTGGTCGATCACTACGAGGCTCCCGAGGCGACCTTGGCGCAACTTCATTTGGCGCACGCTCCCGAATATGTGGAGGCGTTGTTCGATCGCGTGCCGCAACATGGTCTTGCGCATCTCGATCCCGATACCGCCATGTGTCCAAATACCATGCGCGCCGCATTGCGGGCGGCGGGCGCGGGAGTGCTGGCGACAGACTTGGTCCTGGAAGGCACAGTACGCAACGCGTTCTGTGCCGTACGTCCGCCAGGACATCATGCCGAACGCATGCGTGCGATGGGTTTCTGCTTTTTCAACAATATTGCCGTGGCCGCACGCCACGCCATCGAAACTCAGGGGCTGCAACGGGTCGCCATTGTCGATTTCGATGTTCATCATGGCAACGGTACCGAAAACATCTTTGCCGGCGACGAACGCGTAGTGATGGTCAGTTTTTTTCAGCATCCGTTTTATCCCTACAGCGGTGCGCGTCCAAGTGCCGGAAACATGCATAACATTCCTTTGCTGGCCGGCTCGCGCGGTGATGCCGTGCGTGAGGTGGTGGCACAGTCCTGGCTACCGGCGTTGACGGCGCATCGACCGCAGATGATATTCATCTCGGCCGGATTCGATGCGCACTATGAGGATGACATGGCGGGCATGGGTTTGGTCGAAGCCGACTATGCTTGGATAACGGAACAAATTCGTCGATTTGCTGATCGAAACTGCGACGGTCGCATCGTGTCCATGCTCGAAGGCGGTTACGCGTTATCGGCACTCGGTCGCAGCGCGGTGGCACATATCAAGGCGCTGAGTTGCTTGTAGACCGCGACGGCCTAAAGCGCTCCTTTTCGCTACGTCTGTTCGGGTACAATGATTTGCCTTTTCACTGTTTGGATTGCACATGATTACCGGTTCTCTTGTCGCGCTGATTACGCCGATGGCGCCCGACGGCCAGTTGGACTTTGCGCGATTTCGCAGCTTGATAGATTTTCATGCACGCGAAGGTTCGGAGGGCTTGGTGATCGTCGGTACCACGGGGGAGTCGCCCACCGTCAATGTCGATGAGCATTGCGAATTGATTCGCGTAGCGGTCAAGCACGCGGCGGGGCGCCTTCCTATCATCGCGGGTACGGGTGCCAATTCCACGAGCGAAGCGATAGAGCTGACGCGCTTTGCCAAAGAAGTGGGCGCCGTTGCGGGCCTGTCCGTCGTGCCGTATTACAACAGGCCAACTCAGGAAGGGCTGTACCAGCACTTTCGCGCCGTGGCAGAGGCCGTCGATTTGCCGCTGATTCTCTACAATGTGCCGGGCCGCACGGTGGCAGATATGTCGAATGAAACGGTGCTGCGTCTGGCGCAGATCGACAATGTCATTGGCATAAAAGATGCGACCGCCAACATGGAGCGCGTCACCGAACTGGCGATACGCGCACCAAAAAATTTCGCGCTCTACAGCGGTGACGATATGACTGCGCTGCCGTTCATGCTGCTGGGTGGCCATGGCGTGATTTCAGTTTCCGCCAACCTTGCGCCGCGGCTGATGCATGATCTGTGTGTCGCTGCGCTGGAAGGCGATGTTGCGCGTGCCCAGACTCTGAATCAGAAAATCTTCCTGCTCAATCGAGATCTGTTCTGCGAGGCCAATCCGATTCCGGTCAAGTGGGCCGCACAGCAAATGGGCCTGATCGAAAGCGGGATTCGTTTGCCGCTTACACCGTTGTCCGAACAATTTCATGAACGCGTACGCATTGCTTTGCGTGCCGCGGGGTCCATTAACTGAAAGGATTTTAGAGATGAATCGGAACGCATCGCGTACCGCTGCTTTTTCGCTATTTACTGCCGCGTTGCTGGCGGGCTGTGGAAGTACGCCGAAGAAAGACACCATCGACTACAAAAGCCCCGCGCCCCAGCAGACAGGATCGCTCGAAGTGCCGCCGGATTTGATCGCACCCACGACGGATGATCGTTTCGCGCTGCCGAGTGACAATTCGCGCGGTACAGCGTCCCTATCGACCTATAGCGTGGAACGCCAGCAGGCGGCTGCGCGCGGCGATTCCGAGAACGTGCTGCCGCAAGTAAGCAATATGCATATCGAGCGCGTGGGTTCGGATCGCTGGCTCGTCATGCCCGGTACGCCCGAATCGGTGTGGCCGCAATTGCGCAATTTTTGGCAGAGTATCGGTTTGGTGCTGGTCGTCGATTCGCCGCAATTGGGCATCATGGAAACTGACTGGGCTGAAAATCGCGCCAAGCTGCCGCAGGATTTCGTTCGTCGCTATATCGGTAAGGCGTTGGACCAGATCAGCGATACCAATCAGCGCGACAAATTCCGTACGCGCGTCGAGCGTTCCTCTGTGCCCGGCATGGTGGAAATCTATGTATCGCATCGTGGTGCCGATCAGATCAGCGATGACAGAGGCATGAGCAATCTGGTGTGGCAGCCGACCGCGCCGGACCCGGACATGGAAGTCGAGATGTTGCGTCGGATGATGTTGAAATTCGGCGCTACGGAAACCGTATCTCAACAGGCTGTCGCGCAAGTCAAGACCGCGCCCGAGCATGCCAAGCTCGCTACGGCCGGCAATGGCATCATGGTGCTGACGGTCAATGAGCCGTTGGATCGCGCCTGGCGTCAAGTGGGTTTGTCGCTGGATCGCGTTGGATTGGTTGTCGAGGATCGCGATCGTTCAAAGAACACTTACTTCGTGCGCTACATCGTGACCGAGGATATGAACGGCAAGAAAGACGAAAGCTGGTTTTCCAAGCTTGCATTCTGGCGCGGGAAGAAAGATCTAGGCACCGATCAATTCCGCATCGTGGCGCAACCCGATGGCCAGAATACGAAGGTCACTATTCTGAACAAGGATGGCGCGGCAGTGCCGTCGCAATCGGCCACGCAAATGCTGACCTTGCTTTACAACGATTTGAAGTGATGGCGTGATGTAAGCACTATCCGCCACTTTGTTGGGCAAATGGAAAAGGCCGATCGCTCATGCGATCGGCCTTTTTACATGAGCTCGAAAATCGTGGTCTTAAACCACAGCCTCTTCCTTCACCTTGACGGGTTTGATGAATTGCTCGCGCGACACACCCATCCACATGACCAGCGGGCTGGCTACGAGCACTGAAGAGTAAATGCCGAAGCAGATGCCAATGGTTAGCGCCAATGCAAAAAAATGCAATGTGGGGCCGCCAAAAATCAGCATCGATAGCACCATCATCTGTGTACAACCGTGCGTGATGATGGTCCGCGAAATCGTACTGGTAATGGCATGATCGAGAACCTGCGGTACACCGATGCCACGCATGCGGCTATTGCGAAAAGTTTCGCGTACGCGGTCGAACACGACGACCGATTCATTCACGGAATACCCGAGTACCGCCAAGACTGCCGCCAGCACTGGTAGCGAAAACTCCCATTGAAAAAAGGCGAAGAAGCCGACGATGATGGTGACGTCATGCAAGTTGGCGATGATGGCCGAGACGGCGAAGCGCCATTCGAAACGGATGGCAAGATAAATAACGATGCCGATGACAACCAGCAAGAGCGCCAGCGAACCGTCGTCGGCGAGTTCTTTGCCTACTTGCGGGCCGACGAATTCGACGCTGCGAATACTGGATATCTCCGCGTTTTGCGCCGACAGGCAGGCTTGCTTGATAACCGCTTGCCCTTTGTTATCCACCAGATTCTGTGTGACGACCTTACCGCTCGCAGTGCCGCAGATGACGTCGAACACGCGATTCGAAAGCGCTGCCGATGTATCGGCAACACGATTCGGAACACGAATGATCACGTCGCGCGAAGTACCGAAATTCTGTACTTGCGAATCCTGGTAGCCGGACTTGTCGAGACCCTTGCGGATCGATTCGAGTTGCGGCGCCTCCGTGTAGTTCACCTCCAGCACGGTACCGCCCGTGAATTCGACGGAGAGGTGCAGTCCTTTGGTGATAATGAAAAACACGGCCAGAATGAAAGTAATCAGCGAAATCACGTTGAACACCAACGCGTGGCGCATGAACGGGATATCTTTTTTGATTCTAAAAAATTCCATTGTCCTATTCCTTGAACTTTCTTGCGGACGCGATCAAACGCTGGGTTTCCAGACTTGCCCGATGGCAAGTTTGTCGAGTTTGCGGCGGCTGCCATAGACGAAATTGGCAATCATTCGTGAAACCACGACAGCGCTGAACATTGAAGTAAGAATGCCGACACAGTGCACCACCGCGAAGCCACGCACCGGACCAGAACCGAAAGTAAGCAACGCGATACCCGCGATCAGCGTTGTGACGTTCGAATCGAGGATGGTGCCAAAGGCGCGTTCATAGCCTGCCGTGATGGCAGCCTGCGGCGTCACGCCATGGCGCAGTTCTTCGCGGATGCGTTCGTTGATCAGCACATTGGCATCAATGGCCATACCGAGCGTCAGTGCGATAGCGGCGATACCAGGCAGCGTCAACGTGGCTTGTAGCATGGACAGCACTGCGATCAGCAATGTCAGGTTCGTCGCCAGTGCGAGTACCGAGATCACGCCGAATATTTGATAGTAGATGCACATGAATATGGCGATGGCGACGAAGCCCCACAGCGTCGAATCGAAACCCTTCTGAATATTGTCGGCGCCAAGGCTTGGGCCGATGGTACGTTCTTCGATGATGTCCATTGGCGCGGCGAGTGAGCCCGAGCGAATCAGGATGGACAGGCGATTGGTTTCTTCGGAGGTGAAACTGCCGGTAATTTGGAACTGATTACTGAATTCACCCTGGATCGTCGCTACGG
>DASUGV010000296.1:0-6209 GCA_036273835.1 Rhodocyclaceae bacterium | reverse complement strand
ACATGGCCGCCGGCACACGTGTGCGATAGCGATTGCGCCAATCCGCAGAATGAAAAACACGATCCAACAGATCGTGTGCAGGTAGATGCTGCGAAGCCACTAGCCAATCGTCGAGCAAACGCACGATAGCGGTCAATCCATTGTCGTTCTCTTCTTCGGCAAGACGCTGGAGTGACTGCCACCAGTTCGACTCGCCTTGCGCCGCAATCCGCAATAGTACATCGTCATTTACATCGAACGCCGGTGTACGTAGGACATGTGCCAACGCAAGATTGTCCGCAGGGTCTGCGAGGAAACGCATCAGTGCGATGATGTCGCGAGCTTCCAGCGTAGCAAGCAAGCCGCCGCGACCAGGGCCCATGAATGGGATGGCGGCTTCGCGCAAGGCAATTTCCAGTTCTGCCAGCACGGATTTCTTACGCGTCAGAATCAGGATATCGCCGTATCGTGCAGGGCGTTCGCTGCCATCCTTGTTGCGGATAAGCATGGATCCAACCATTGCGCGAATGTGTTGCACAACCTGCTTTGCCTCCTGCGTCCTGCGAGCGTCTTCCATCGAATCAATAGCTTCTTGCAACGGATCGCGCACGCTCGAAGACAATGCTTCTTCTTCATCGACGCTTTCACGCATCACGAGCTGCAGCACCTCGACCCGTCCCGGCCAATCGGCCTTGCTGGCGGATTGCTCGCGAAAATCCGCGAACTGCGGCTCGGTGCTGAATAACCGGTTGATTATCTCCACCACAGGCAATGCGTTGCGATAGGTGTTGTCGTCACGCAGGAGATGGGCACCGAAATGCTGTTCGAAATACTCGCCGGCGGCTGCGAACAACTTCGGCTCGGCGCGCCGAAAGCGATAAATCGACTGTTTGGGATCACCCACCAGAAACACCGAAGGGCGTTGTTCGTTCATGCCATATGCATCGAGCCATGCGCGCAATGTGCGCCACTGCATCGGATTGGTATCCTGGAATTCGTCGAGCAATATCTGCCGGTAGCGTGCATCGAGCCGCGCCTGAATGAAGGCGGCATGCTGCTCATCGGATAATAGTTTGTCGACCTCGCATTCCAAGTCGGTAAAATCCATCACCCTGCGCGTACGCTTGATACGTTGGAATGCGGCCAGCAAAGCATTGCCCGCTATCAATGCGTAACGATTGAGCTCCGCGTTGTGCAGATCATCCAACACATTCAATGCATCTTGCACGGCTTCGCATAGTTCGCTGTGCAAGCGCTCGATGCGCGCCGACTCGTGCTCTCCCAATTTGGCCAATACATCCTTGACCAATTTGAAGATGCGCGGCTCGTCCTTACTCGTCAAGAACACTTCGCGTACGAACAAGAATGCATCCTCTGTATTCTCGATCAACAGTGCCTGTGTAATCGCAACGTGCAGTTCGGCGCCCTTTTTTCCGTTCGTTTTCAACGCCTCGGCGTAGACCCGCAAATCTCCGCGCCGCAGATTAAAAAATTGCTCGTATGGCGAGTTCGCAGCAATAATGCCAAATGCATCTTCCGATGCCTGTATCGCCGATTCGATGCCACCGCACGCTGTGCACCAAGCCTGCCATTCGGCACGGCGTTCGATAAAGCAATGCAGCAACTTACGCGTATTGAACGCGCCAAGCTCTTGGAAAAGCCACAGCAAAGCGCGGCTGACTTCACCATCGGTGTCGCGGCCGCAGGCTGCTGACAACTCCGCCCACGCTTCATCAAGAAAGAGTCTGGTGTTCTCGTCCAGCGCAAAACCCGTCAGACCGCTCTCCAACGGCGCGCCGCTCAGCAGGCGTGCGAACCAACCATGAAAAGTCGTGATCGTAATCGGCGGATCCGCCTGCAACACTTCTTCCAGCAAACCGCGTGCTCGTGGCAATGCCGCCGTCGCCTGCGCCATGGTGAGGCCACGTTGAGCCAAAAAATTGATGGCTTCGTCATGGCTTGCCGTCGCTAGCTCGCCGAGATACTGACGCAAGCGCTCTTCAATTTCGCGTGCCGCTTTACGCGTATAAGTGATGGCAAGAATTTCGCCCGGCTTCACGCCCACCAGTAGCAAACGCAACAGACGCGACACGAGCAGCCATGTTTTGCCGCTGCCTGCGCACGCCTCGACGACGACGCTGCGCGAAGGATCTAGACCGATGACAACACGCTCGCGGGGCTGCACGTCTTTCATGTATGCCAATCCTTGCGGCATAGTCCACGCGCTTCGCACCACGCGCACGGGCCATCGATTGCGCCATTGGCAGGCATGCCCGCACCAGCGCGCAGTCGCACGAAAATATGATCGATGCGTTCGCCCAGAATCTCCGCCGCGGCGGCCGGCTCGGGTAAATTTGCCTGATCGATCTTTTCGTCATCGACAGAAACATACGCCGCTTCCGAAACTGCATCGTCCTTCAGCAATGTGTAGAAAGCCAGTTGCACGTCGTCGGGATCGGCGGCTTGTTTGCGCAAATCGCCGAGCTTGCGCGCTTTGTAATCGATGAGACCGAACGCTTCATTGCGCACGTCGATACGATCGATGCGGCCATTCAAAGTGAGTGTCGAGCCGTCCGACAACGGCATGTTTTTCTCCACCGATTCTTCGCTCGCCGAGAAATGCCAGCCTTCCCTCTCCCGCTCCAATTGCCAGGCAATATAGCTCGGCAAATGCGCGAGCCATCTCACACGCCACGCATGATCGAGAAAATTACGCGCGACCAGCGGCGCGAACGCTTTCTCTGTATGACGTTGTAATGCCATCAGCAATTCGTCTTCATCGTGGCCGGCGAGGACAGGAAACTCGCTGTGAAAACCCTGTAACAGCGCATGCAATTGTTCGCCAAAATCGCGTTTCTCCAATGCTTCGCTCACTTCGTCCAGTTCTTTGAGTCCCAGAACATAGTGCGCGAAATATTGGTACGGACAAGCCAGCAGGTTGCGCAGAGCGCTGGCGGACACGCGCTGAGGAATGCGCTCGGCCGGCACGGATGGCATGGGCATCCCATGCGGCGCGTGATCGGTCAACTCAGCTTCATGAGGCGCTCCACTTATATGACATACGACTGAATCGTCCAGACCCATATTCAACATCCGGATCAGCACTTCAAGATCGGCACTGGGCAGCAAATGCTCCTGTCGCTGCATATGTTGCCAGGCGAAGACCGTCTCGCCGCTGCACAGCGCCAAACCGGCGAGGTCTTCGCGCAAGCGCGCACGCTCGATATCCTTGCCCGGCAAACCCAATTCGCGCCGCACGCCATCGTGCGCCAGCCACACCGGTTGTTGCGGCGGTTTCAAATGCTCGTTGTCTGCACCGATGACAATCGCGGCGTCGAACACGCGCAGGCGCGTTGCAGCGAGGCTCGTCAGCACGACCGTGCTTGTCACGCTTCTATCAATAAAGAATGTGGCGTCCATTTCGCGGTTGAACCACTGGCGCCAATGCGTCAGGCTGAAACGCTCGGTGTCTTCGCCCAATTCGTTGCGACGGTCCTTTAGCCACTTCAGCCAATCGCTACCGGCCACGTCATATGCCAATGTATTGCGAGCGCCGAGCGATTCGAGCGCCTTCTCCAGACGCTGCAGCCACTGAACGATAGTCAATGTACCGCTGGCGGGCATGATGCGGCGTGCGTCGAGCAGCCGGGAGATCAATTCCTTTGCGGCGTCGTTACCTTCTCTGTCCTGTAAGGTTTGCATGACCACATCCAGGCTGCCAACGATGCCATGACGCGACAGCAAACGTTCAATCTGCAGCGCGCCATTTGCGCGTCTTTCAGCGGAGAGATCGCCGAATAAAAATGGCGACTTGAGAAGATCGACCAGCGTACGGTGATATGCATCGCTCACCAGCAATTCAATCCACGCATCGACACTGGCTGCCGCACGTGTGGTCGATAATTTCCACCCGGTCTCGTCGGCAACTAGCACGCCACGCCGTTCCAGCAGCGCGCGGGCACGTCGCGCCGCGAGACGATCCGCCGCGATCAACGCGATCTGCCGCTTGCCGTCCACAAGCCATTGGCATATTTTTTCGGACACCGCATTGGCGAGGCTCTCCAGTCCGTCGGCCGTAGCAAATTGAATACGTTGCGTAGCAGCCGATGCGCCGGCTTCGGAAAGCTCAGCAGCGCGATCGATCAAGGGTTGTGCGCAAAGGTCGTTCGCGCGTCCGGACGATACGATATCGGGTTCGCCAGGATTTTTATCCGAATCGCATACGGGCGGCCACGCAAAATACAGTGTATTCGCCAACGCACCTTCGCTTTGCCGACGTTCCGGTCGAAGTATCAACACCGGTACGCGTTCGGCACAGCGCAACACTATCTGAGATAGCAAGGGCTCGTTCTGCACATCGAGCCGACCTTCCGCCAATATGCACAAAGGCGTGTTGATCTGCCGCGCCCAGCGTGCCGCTGCCATCGCGCGTGCCGCCGCGCGCGACGGACTACCCTGCGACTCCGCGCGCCACAAGGTGTGTGCCACACGCGCTTCGAAAGCCAGCGGTACGGAATTCCGCAAACCGAAAGCACGTTCCAATTGCGCCGCAAGTTCGGCTTCGTCATCCGGCAAGCGCTGCGAATGTTCGGTAAGCCGGTCGAACAATGCCGTCAATTCGCTGACCACATCCCACAATGCCGATTCGTGGAACCAGTTATGACGTCGCAATAGTCCGTGGAGAATGAGTTGACGCCGCGCATCCGGTAGCACTTCGAATTCGTTTTCCCATAGCGAGAGCGTACCTGGAAGCGTATCGATGACCGGCAACAACAAAGGCCCGCCTGTTTCGCGTGCCAATGCTTCGCCCAGCGCAGGCGCTAACAACAAATTGGGAATGACGATGCGCAGCGTTGTGAGTTGCGCGGGATTGGACGGGTCGGAAAAACGATCGAGAACACACCGCGCAACGTGCCGTAAAAAATGCTCGTCGAGTGGAAGGGAAGATGTGCTTAGCGGCACCGTATCAATGAATTCTGCGTCTTATGGGTGACGCGCGATACTCAACGTTCCAGCTTATCCAGCTTATCCGTCACCTTCGCCCAATCATCCGCATCGGGCAACGCAGGCTTGCTTTCGACGATGGCGGGCCATTTCTTGGCCAACTCGGCATTGAGTGCCGTGAAGTGTTGCTGGTTTGTCGGCACGTCGTCTTCAGCGAAGATGGCTTCGACTGGGCATTCGGCGACACACAGCGTGCAGTCGATGCACTCGTCCGGATCGATTACCAGAAAATTGGGTCCTTCGCGGAAACAGTCCACCGGGCAGACGTCAACGCAATCGGTGTATTTGCACTTCACACAGCTTTCGGTCACTACGTAAGTCATGGGTCAGTTCTCCTTCGAGCAGCTCTTTTGGGCGCCGTTTAATATCGCTGAATATACCCGATTGACCGGGTGCTGTGACAGATCTGGGTGCAACAGAATAGGCATATGGACATAACAAAAAGCCCTGCGTGGCGATACGTAGGGCTTTGTTTGACACCATTCGGCGTGTCGGATTATTTCTTGGCTTTGGGTGCCGATTGGTCCGCATCCTTGGAAACCTTCTTCTGGGCTGCCTTTGCGTCTGCCTTCACATCGGTTGCGGCCTTCTTGGTCTCCTTGGAAACATCTTTGGCTACCTCCTTGGCCTTTTCCTTCACCGGCTCCTTGGCAGCCGGCGCAGTGTTAGGACCATTCACGGCAATCTGACCTTTGATGCTGTTGAAAGTCGATGGACCTATGCCATTCACTTTCTGAATATCATCCACCGACTTGAAGTTGCCGTTTTTCTTGCGGTAATCGACGATGGCTTTGGCTTTGACCGCACCGATGCCCGGTAGAGCGTTCAATTCTTTCTCGGTAGCGGTATTGATATTGACGGCAGCCAATGCCATTGACATGGTCACGACAAAACCCAATGCAACTTGCAGTAATTTCTTCAGCATTTCATATCCCCTTGTAATGAACTAGACGAAAAGCAACATCACGGATACACGCACACAGTCATCATTCCCGCAGGCAGGATGACGCAGTCCTATTCTGCCTGCTCCATGAGCTTAACGCAGTACTTACCCACTCCGGTTGACACGTCATTGAACGGCGCGCTGTAACCGGCAGCACGCAAGGCGCTGATGTCGGCCTGCGTGTAGCTTTGATATTTGCCTTTCAGTGCATCGGGAAAGGGAATGTATTCGATGATGCCCGCGGTTTTCATTTGATCGAGCGTCAACGCCGCTTCACCTTTCG
>DASUGV010000295.1:0-4096 GCA_036273835.1 Rhodocyclaceae bacterium | reverse complement strand
CGTCTCGCCCCCCGCAGGTTATACTCGCACAGCTGCAAAATGGCCGCGAATAAGGGCCTGCTCGATACGTCACAATCAAGATTAAACGTCTCAGCAACACTAAGAACGATGCCGAAGCATCCATACCGCAAGGGATCCCTGGTTTGTACCCTGTCCATGCTCGGTCTTCTGTCGAGCATGCGGACGTTTGCCGCCGACAGTCCGTTTTTCGAAGATCTTCCGACCGTTTTGACCGTCTCCCGCTTGCCGCAACCTGTCAATGAAGCACCCGGCGCGGTAACCGTACTGGATGGTGATTTCATTCGCGCCACGGGCTACCGTGATCTGGCGCGCGTCTTCCGGTTGGTGCCTGGCATGCAGGTTGGACAAGAGCGAGGCGATTCACAGTGGGTGACTTATCACGGACTGGGCAATAATTTTCCAACCGAAATGCAGGTGCTTGTCGATGGCCGGTCGGTCTATTCTCCAAGTGCTTTCGGTGGCGTCGATTGGTCGGCGCTGCCCTTGTCGATTGACGAAATCGATCGCGTTGAAATCATGCGTGGCACCAATTCGGTCACCTACGGCGCCAATGCTTTTCTCGGCGTCATCAACATTATTACCAAACACAGTGCGCAGGAACCGGTGACACGTTTCAAAGTGACCGCGGGCGATTCGGGTATCGCAGATGTCGCGGCCACAACCGATGGTCATGTCGGTGGCATGAGCGTGCGTGTCAACGCGACATACACCAACGACGATGGATTCGAAGATCTGAACGATTCGCGTCGTATGGCCGTGCTGAGTGTACGAGCCGACTATCACGTTACGCCGGTGGATGAACTGATGTTCCGCGTCGGCGGCAGTAGCGGCACTCAGGGCCTGGGTTATCCCACCTCCTTATTCAACAACAACGGGCTGCGCGATGCGCACAATAATGACTACGTCCTACATACTACGTGGACGCATTCTTCAAGCATCGACAACGAATGGACCGTCAACCTCTATCGCAATCATGAGCAAGTGAAAGACGAATGGACGGCACTCGTAACGCCGCCTTTCTATCCCACTGTGACCTACGTTCCCCTCAATCGCGATCGCCAAAGCACGCGTGACCATCTCGAAGTGCAGAACCGTTTCAGTCCAGGCAAAACTACGCAGCTCGTATGGGGTGCCGAAGCACGCAAAGACCACATCGATGCGCCTTTCATATATGCCAGTGGCAACCCGCCGGATATCGACTTGTTCCGTGGCTTCAGCAATCTCGAATGGCATTTCGCGCCGGCATGGCGTGCCAACGTCGGCGCGGCATACGAGCGCTACAGCGGCGAGCCGACGAATCTCGCGCCGCGTGCCTTCATAAATTGGCAGGTCGATCCGGGCAATACTTTGCGCGCGGGCTATGCGCGCGCCTACGAGCAGAGTTCGACGTACGCCAAGTACGGCGACGTGCAGGCATTCGATCCGGCGACCGGCACCTTGCTGGTCAGACCTTACGTACCCAATCCCGACATTCGTCAGCCGCGTATCGACAGCACCGAGATCGGTTATCTGGGCCGTTTCAAGCCATGGGCAACGACGCTTGACGTGCGCCTGTTTAACGAACGCATCAAGGACTTCATGGTGCGCGTGCCGACCAACTCGGCGCCTGTGCCGGCACTCGAGCCGTTTATTGGTTCGGCGATTTACACCAACATAGGTGAGACGGTAACGCGTCGCGGCATTGAATATCAACTCAATACCAAACCGTGGCGGGGCGGCGAGTGGCGATTCACCCACACCATCATTGAACGCAATGGCGGTGGCGCAGATATCGACAATCGCACAGCGCCTTACACGGCCAGCTTGAGCTGGATGCAGGACTGGAATGCCGGCTGGTCGAGCATGCTAACGGCATTGCGCATGGGGCCCATGTCCGGCGGTGATGGTTTCGTCCCGATCTACAACTACACCGCGCCCGCCTACACGACTTATGACGCTAGAATAGCGTATGCGACGCGCTTCGATAGACACAAGATCGAATACTCGCTCAATGGTATCAATCTAGGAAAGCGTCATCAGGAAATCGCCGATCGTTCCCAACAGGCTGCGCAGGCGCTCCTGGGCAATTTCGAGCCTGCAAATTTTGCGACGCGCATGGTTTATTTTTCGGTAAGTTTGGAAATGTGAGAGTCTGAAGATGTAATTCGCGGCGTTGCGCGACTGTGGCGATCAAGGAAATTTCGCAAGGCACGCCCAGTATGCGTATCCGTTTTCAGAATGCCCGCTACCGATCCTTGATAAACCACATTGCCGCCTTGCTCGCCGCCTTCCGGGCCGAGATCGACGAGCCAGTCCGCCTCGGCCATGACATCCAGATCATGCTCGATCACCAATACCGTATTGCTCGCTTCGACCAGACGATGTAGCACGACGATCAATTTTTCTACGTCGGCCATGTGCAAACCCACAGTTGGTTCGTCCAGCACGTAGAGTGTATGAGGTTGCTTGAAGCGCGCCGCACGTGCCGCCGGATCGGTTTTCACTTTCGCTAATTCCGTAACCAGCTTGATCCGTTGCGCTTCGCCGCCGGACAGCGTGGGCGAAGGCTGACCGAGCGTCAGATAACCCAAACCCACGTCCTGCAACAATTTCAGCGGATGCGCAATCGACGGATGGGCAGCGAAAAATCCCACCGCTTCGTCGACTTCCATGGCAAGAACATCGGCGATCGATTTGTCGCGCCATGTCGCGGTGAGCGTCTCCGCATTGAAGCGTTTGCCATCGCATACATCGCACAGCACTTTCACATCGGCCAGAAAATTCATCGCAATGGTTTGCTGACCCGCGCCTTCGCATGCCGGACAACGTCCGTCGCCGGTGTTGAAAGAGAAACGTCCTGCACCCCAGCCGCGCAATTTCGCGGTTTCGGTTTCCGCGAATAATTTGCGGATGGTGTCCCAGAAGCCGACGTAAGTCGCAGGGCAAGAACGCGGTGTCTTGCCAATCGGCGTCTGGTCGACTTCGAGTACGCGACCGACGGCTTGCCAGCCGGTGATGACATCGCAACCTAGCAAATCCGATGATGACAATGTCCTACGTGATGTGCTGGGCTCTTTGGCGGTCTTACTTTGTCGTTTAATTTCCGTCGCGCCATCATTGCCGACAAGGCGCTTGAGATTGGTATGCAAGATGTCTCTGGCCAGTGTCGATTTACCCGAGCCGGACACGCCGGTCACTACCGCCAGCCTGCCGAGCGGTAAGCGAGCCGAGACATGCTTCAAGTTGTGAAGCGAAGCGCCTTTCACCTCGATGGCAGGTGTATCGTCATCAACCGCGGCGCGTTGATGCAACGGATGCAAGAGCGGCTCGCGCAAGCAGCGTCCGGTCACCGAATTCGCGTCGGCCATCAAGGTCGTGGCGTTGCCTTGCGCGACCAGCAGTCCACCACGCGTGCCGGCGCCCGGACCGAGATCGAGAACTTGATCGGCACGCCGAATGGTTTCTTCATCATGTTCGACAACCACGACGGTATTGCCCTTGTCACGTAATGCATTCAGCATATCAAGCAATACGCCGTTGTCACGCGGATGCAAACCGATGGAGGGTTCGTCCAGCACGTAGCACACGCCTCGCAGATTACTACCTAGCTGCGAAGCCAGGCGTATGCGCTGCGCCTCTCCGCCCGATAAGGTAGGCGCTCCGCGCTCCAGCGTCAGATATCCAAGTCCCACGTCGTGCAGGAAGGCGAGCCGACTGCCGAGTTCGCTGACGATATCGCGGCCGATTTCGGCTTCGCGTCCAACTAGTTTCAGATCTCCGACATATCGGGCGAATTCGTCCACCGACAGCTTGCTGTATGCCGCAATGGAATGATTTTTATAACGTACGGCAAGCGCCGTCGGATTCAAGCGCTGGCCATTGCAGGCAGTACATACGACTTCGTCGTCGCCTTCCTCCAGACCCGAGAATTCCATTTCCGCGACATCGACTTCGGGTTCCTTCATCCATTTCGGAATGTCTACGCCTGTGCCGCAACAATTCGTGCACCAGCCATGCTTCGAGTTATAGGAAAACAAGCGTGGGTCCAGTTCGGGAAAACTGCTGTTGCACGAAGGACATGCGCGGAGCGTAGAGA
>DASUGV010000294.1:0-4177 GCA_036273835.1 Rhodocyclaceae bacterium | reverse complement strand
TTCTGTTGATACGGTTCCCTGTTCCGCAGGCGCTCTAATCCGTTTGTCATTCGTGGACTCAAACACTACTGACAAGGAGATTTTTGGCAATTGCGCAATGTGCTGACTTATTTTTTTTGGGCTATCAAGACCACTTCCCATGTATCTATTTAGCATTAGAAAAATAAGGGCATGAACAATAGTGGCAAAAATAACTGCTACGTATAGACGTTTTCGATCAACAAGCATGTTTGTATTTTATGATGCATGTTTTGGCGAAAAGCAGGTAAGAGTCTTCTGCTACTTCAAATAAAACCATCATTGTCCATGTCAAAAAACTTCAAGCTCATGGATTTTATTCAGTAAATTCATGGTCGTTGTCAGTGTCGCATTGTCATAAAGTGTAAGTTCTGGCGAAGCCAATTTCGCCCGTCCTCCGAGTTCAGCCACTCGTCGTTAATGAGCCGTTCCTACCAATTTTGTCAACTAATCTCCAAGCAGAGGAAAATTATGAGAACAACACCTAAGATTTACGGCGGTTTCACATTGATCGAACTGATGATCGTCGTGGCCATTATCTCGATACTCGCAGCAATCGCCTTACCTTCGTATCGAGACTATATATTGCGAGGGCAAATTGCCGGCGCAACACAAGTACTTTCGCAAAAGAAAGTTCAAATGGAGCAATTATTTGCGTCCAATCGCGCCTATAACGCCAACCCTTTGGCTCCAGCATGTGCCAATAAAACGACTGATGATGGCTCTTTCACTATTGTGGTGGACTGTACCAATGCAAACGCTTTCACGGTCACCGCTACTAGCAGCGATGGAGCGTTCAACTACACGATAGATCAAGCTGGAACAAAGACCTCGACTATTACGTATAGCGGCTGGGCAACTGGCAGTAGTCCTGTCCAGCATTGGGTTATGAAAAAGGGAGGCTAACTTGAGAATATTTGTTAGCCGCGGTTTTACTCTAATAGAGTTGATGATTGTGATCGTCATTACTGCGATCCTATTGTCGCTAGCCGTTCCAGCAATGGGAGATTGGGTCAGACGAAGTGGCGTCAATACGGTGGCAGACAGCTTGCAAAACGGTTTGCGCCTAGCCCAACAAGAAGCAATACGCCAAAATGTACCCATAAATTTTGTATTGGCGCCCAATTCCGCTGCGATCACCCCTGCAAGTACCGGCAGCAATTGGACATCATGGGTTATCGTAAATCCCGCAACTAATACAGTAGTACAACGTGACGACTTAACTCAATCCGTTAATGGTGCAACGCTCTCGTCGTCCGCTCCTACCGTGAATCAACTCCAATTTCAAGGTTTCGGACAGGTGCGGGACTCGAGTGGCGCTGCGTTGGTCGGCCCCGGTGCTGTGCTCGAGATTAAGAATACAGTCGTCAACATGCGACGCTGTGTTTATGTGACACCTGGCGCTGCAATCAAAATGTGCGACCCGACACAATCTTCTACGGACCCACGCGGCTGCAGCACGGCAGTAGCGGCTCTATGCTCATGACAGGCTCACTGCGATGAAAAGACCGTCTGCCGCCTCTGGATTCGTTCTATTAGAAGCCCTCATCGGAATTCTAATATTTTCACTTGGCATACTAGGCATTGTAGGCTTTCAAGCGGCCGCGACAAAGCTTACTTCCGAATCGCGTTATCGCACGGAAGCTGCACTTTATGCCGATGAGCTCATCGCCGATATGCGCGTCAGCAACTCTGCGACGTTGACAACAGATTATGATTCCAACAGTACGACCGACGCGTTTGGGGCCTGGAGAATTAACAGATTGCAGGCCGCCGCTAAGGGCTTACCGGGCGGCAATGCAACGCTTATCGATCCGGCGACAGGCCTAGGCAACGCCGCACCGATTTTTGATGCTACGACCCAAACTTATCTTGTCGACCTTTCCGTAACGTGGCAAGCACCTGGCGAAACAACACCAGGTAGTTACAACACGGTGGTTACAATAGATCCAAACTAATGCCATGCATGCATTCGTTATAACAACATTTCGCACTCCAGCGGCTATGCATACCGTTCGCCAAAACGGTTTGAGCCTGATCGAAGTTATGGTCGGCATGGCCGTCGCGATGCTGGCGTCACTAGCGGTAATCAACGCTTTCTCAATGAGCGAAGCGAATAAACGCAACACATCCGGCGCGGGCGATGCAGCACAATCGGGCAGTATGCTTTCGTACTATCTGAGTCGTACGCTTGAAGAAGCCGGCTCGGGGTTGGTCAACGACGGGATATTGGACTGTCCGGTGACCATTACCAATGCCTCGACAGTTGTTTTTCCCCAGGCGCCTGCTACACCGTTAGCTGCACCTTTCGATCTGGTACCCGGCAACCTGGCAATCGCTCCCGTGATCATTGTTGACGGGGCAAGCGCAACACCCGCCGTATCTCCAGCTTCGGACACAATCATTGTCAGCGCCGGCCGACCTGTTGGCTCGCCTCAAGACTATCCGGCGAATTATGTCAATCAGCTCAGCCTTACGCCAACACCTGCCATCAATTTCAACCCCGGTGACTATCTTTTGACATACTCCGCTCTGACCACTGGTTTGAGCGTACCCGCTTGTCAAATCGTACGAGTTGCAAGTAGCTTTGCTCCGGGCGCTTTGGGCACGGCGCTTTCGGGTATGGCCAATGCCAAACCAATAGGAGCGGCGCCCCCATCCGTTGTTACACTTGATGCCGCATACGGTGCCCCGGTTCCAATCGATCCGCCGGCTATTAGTGTACGTGATCTAGGTAGCTCGCCGAACATCGAAGCCATTGCACGCAGCAGCTCCCAATCGCTCATGACCGTCAATCTGCTGAACCCGACAGCGGGGTTCACAACGATTACCGAGAATGTAGTTGCTGTCAGAGCGATATACGGTTTGGATACAACCGGCACACCCAAGGTAGTGGATACTTGGGTGAGGGCCACCGGTCCCTACGCCGCAAGTATTCTATTGAATGGAACAACTGCCTCGGCATCTATTCTCAAGCAAATTATTGCGTTGAGGGTAGCGATCATCGTGCGCGGTTCGCAAAAAGCGACGGGTGATGCAGCCAATTCGAGCGTCACGCTGTTCTCGGACCAACCTACACTCACAGTCACGTACCCGATGACCGGTACCGATGCAAACTATCAGTATCAAGTTTATGACGTTGTCGTTTCACTTCAAAACCCAAAGGCGCTTTGATATGCAATCTTCCAAATTACGGACATATCAAATCGCCAATCCGTCACAACAGCGTGGGGCGATCCTTGTCATCACACTCGTCGTTCTGGTTGCCATGACACTTGCGAGTGTCGGTTTATTTCATTCTGTAGACACATCGACTTTGCTGACCTCAAACATTGGCTTCAAACGCGATACGTCCGCTCGAGCGTCCACTGCGCTCAAGGGTGTTCAAACACAACTGCGAACGGCTAATTTTCGCATTATTTCAGAGAACTATTGTGTTGTCCCGGCGTGCGCCAGCAACGCTTACAACTATTCGCCACAGATATTGGAAGCCAGTACAGATGGGATTCCCGTCGTCATGACCGATAAGTCTAACTTCGACACCAAATTCAAAGGCACGTGGACCAGCGTTGCCACTGAATCTGCCATCATGAGCGCTGCACAGATCGAGATTCGATATTTGATCGAAAGGCTTTGTGATGCGACGGGCAGCCCCGATTTTGCACATTGCGTATTACCTGCCTCTGCTTATGCCACACAATCACATGACATTAAAGGTGTCCCCGGCGTTCTGGGCGGAGATGCCGGTAGCAATACGCTGCCACTTTTTCGTGTCACCATTCGGGTCGATGGACCGCGCAACTCCCTGTCATACAAGCAGGCTTTTTACTCGATACCTTAAGCAAATCTTTCGTTTGTGCCACTTGCGTTGTGTTTTCAAGCGTCATCAGAGGGAAACCCATCATGTTTAAATATCTTGCGATACTAGGGCTCTCGATTTCAGTCGGTGCAGTCTATGCGGCAAGCATAAACTTGGCGGACCAGCCTATATCGTCTGGGACCGGTAAGATCGCCAACATCATACTGACACCTTCTGTGGAGTACCCCACCGCCGTGGTGAACGCCCACAAGGACACAACCTTCGATCCCAATAAGATTGTGAATGGCGCGTTCGCCACTTATGACGGCTATTTCGATCCTTACAAGTGCTACACGTACA
>DASUGV010000293.1:0-4941 GCA_036273835.1 Rhodocyclaceae bacterium | reverse complement strand
AGCTGGCAGTGCCGGAAAACGTTCCAGCGTTTTCGAGGACGGCATGTTGCCCAGGCGCGGTGGTGGCGGCTGCAAGGACAGATCTTCATGCGCCGGCTCCAGTGCCGCCATGAAGGGCCTGACGTCGAGCTGCAGGAAGCGCGCATAGTTGCGCACGAAGCCACGCGTAAAAGCGGGGCCCGGTAACTGTTTGAGCGCGCCCATCTCCATCGCCTCGACTTGCTTGGGCGTAAACTTCAAGTGATGGGCCACTTCGGCAATAGTCAGACCACGTGCTTCGCGCGCTTGACGCAGGCTCTGCCATACCTCGCTACGACTGTCATGAGCCGGCTCGGCGGTCAACGCAGGGTCCGCTGCGATTGATTCGCCGTCCGCAATATCTTTTTGCTCCTCGCTCACTCGTACTTCCCCTGCAACAATGCTTGGTACTCGGCGGATGAAGCGAAATCACGCCTCAAGCGAAAAGCATAATCATTCTCTTTCTCTTTGTTGCCCAGTTTGTGTTCGATGCACAAACCGAGCCACAGGGTTTCCGACGTCGGCGCCACCATCAAACCTTGCAGAGTGGAAAGGAAGGTACGCGCGCGCACTTCATCGCCTTTGCGATAGGAAATTGCGGCGAGCTGAAAAAGAACCTGCTTGTTAGTTGGATCAAATTGGTATGCGCGCGCGAACTGCGCCTCTGCGGATGCATCATTCTTTATACGCAAATAGCATAAACCGGCATTCGTATAAGCCCGCGCAGGCGTGTTGTAGTAAGGATTGGTCGCCGCTTGCTCGATGTGCTTCAAACCTTCCTGTTCGCGACCACGCGAACAAAGAAACCAACCGTAATTATTGTTGACTTCCGGATCCCCCGGCGCCAGCCGCGATGCTTCAGCAAACGCGGTCTCAGCTTGATCGTTCTGGTCGAGATTGGCATAGACCAGCCCCAACAGCATATAAGCCGGCGCGTAAGTGTGATCGTAACCGATCGCCAAATTGGCTTCGTCCAGCGCAACGCCCATGCGCGCCGCCTCCAGATAGGCGTTCCCAAGATCTACATGTGCTTTCGATTTGGTGCGCGCATCGCTCTTGGTGGGCTCGTCGGATTCCGCACGGGTTCCATTGCTGACATCACCGCTGAAATTTTGCGAACCGGTCCGCCCGCTTTGACCATCGCTCTGAGTCACGCTTGTGACACATCCAGTCAGCGATATCACGCCGCAAACAATCATCAAACCCAGGAAAAAATTCTTCATTGGCGCACCTCAGTAATCGGCACAATAAGCGGCACATCACGATTCCGCGTACGGCGAGTCTTGTCCTGCACTTGGCCTGCCAGTTGTCCGCAGGCCGCGTCGACATCGTCCCCGCGTGTTTTACGGGTTGTGGTGACGATATCCTTATCGATCAAGATTTGCGCGAAGCGCTTGATGCGCGGCGCGCTGGAGCGATGAAAGCCCGAATTTGGAAACGGATTGAATGGGATGAGATTGAATTTGCAAGGCACCTCGCGCGCAATCTCGATCAGTTGCCGGGCATGATCGTCGCTATCGTTGACGCCATCGAGCATCACATATTCAAAAGTGATGAAGTCGCGCGGCGCGCAATCGAGATAACGATTGCATGCCGCGAGTAATGTTTTCAATGGGTACTTTTTATTGATCGGCACCAGCCGATCACGCAACTCATCGTTTGGCGCATGCAGCGATACGGCCAACGCCACGGGACAGGCATCCCGCAGACGATCGATCGCTGGCACGATTCCGGAAGTGGACACTGTCACGCGACGGCGCGACAAACCGTAGGCGTTATCATCCAGCATCAACTTGAGCGCAGCGACCACATTTTCAAAATTGGCCAAAGGCTCGCCCATGCCCATCATCACAACATTGCTAATAATGCGCTCGCCATCATTCGTGGCACCCAGCAAACGATTTGCAAGCCAAAGTTGTCCGATGATTTCCGCAGTCGATAGATTGCGATTGAAACCTTGTTTGCCAGTAGAGCAAAAGGCGCAGTCCAATGCGCAACCTGCCTGCGAAGACACACACAGCGTGCCGCGATTGGTTTCTGGAATGAACACGGTTTCTACCGCATTGGCGCCACCCACATCCAGCAACCATTTGCGCGTGCCGTCCGCGGATACCGAATCGCGCACAACCGCCGGCGGTATGACACAAGCATTCTCACCGAGTAGCGCCCTCAACGACTTGGCCACATCGGTCATGGCCTCAAAATCGGACTCTCCGAAACGATGCATCCAACGCAATACCTGGCGCGCGCGAAACGGCTTCTCGCCACGTTCCGCGAACCAGGCAACGAGCGCATCAGCATCGAAATCGAGAAGATTTTGCATATATGCCAATGGCTTTCAGAGCTCAACGCGAATAAACGCTGATGCCCGGAAAAAAGAAAGCGATTTCCACTGCGGCCGTTTCGGCGGCATCCGAACCGTGCACGGCATTGGCGTCGATGCTCGCGGCAAAATCCGCGCGTATCGTTCCAGCGGCGGCCTTCTTGGGATCCGTTGCGCCCATCAAGTCGCGATTCTTCGCAATCGCGCCCTCGCCCTCGAGAACCTGAATCATCACCGGACCCGAAGTCATGAAGGACACCAAATCTTTGAAGAACGGGCGTTCGCGATGGACCGCATAGAATTGTCCTGCCTCCTGCGCGGACAGGTGCGCCATTCTGGCCGCAATGATTTTCAATCCCGCGCCCTCGAAGCGCTGATATATCTTGCCGATCACATTCTTGGCGACCGCGTCAGGTTTGATGATCGATAGGGTACGTTCAATAGCCATTTAAAATGCTCCAAAACATGGGGGTACGAAAATTAACCTGATATTTTATCAGCAGTTAGCGAATTCCCATTGAAAAACTATGCGTTGCATGGCTATGGCCATAGACCATCGGCGCGCCACGCTAGTTCAGTTGCATAGCTGCCGCGGGAATCCACACATTCAATCGGCGCGATACGGGAACTTGTCGTGGCCGTGCAAAACGCTGCAATTAGCGCGCGAGGATCGGCGCATCACGCCATTCGACCAGCCATCCCCGCTCGCCTTCGGCGCAACGCGCACCGCTAGTGGCACCGAGCCCGCCAATCCACATCACTTCGCTGCCCGCTTCGCTTTCGCGGCGGAGCACCGGCAAACGCTGCCGTAACCAGGGTGGTATGCCAGCCTCCTGACACATCTGCTTGAAAGCCCGCGAAGGTCCATCCGCACGCAATCGCAAGCGTTCGCCACCCTCACGCTGCACGATATGCGTCGAACCGTCCGGCGAGATACGCAAAGCTTCTTCGCCCTCCGCCTCGCGAAACATCACGCGACCGCTACCCCATACAAGCTGCGGCTCCCCGCGCCAAATAATTTCTTGCGGCAATTCCTCGTCAATCGTCTCGAGCCACAACAAATCGCGCCATGCACATAGCATATTCTTATCGAATGGCAAACGCACGCCCTCTTCTGCGTCGACAATCTGGCGCAAAGCTTCGGCTAGGCGATGCGACTGCGGCGGCTGACAACCTGCTTGCACGAGCAGATAGCGCAATAGATTGCGTGCACGTGCTTCATCGAGACTGGCCAGTCGCTGGCGCGCACCCGGTGTACCCGGCGCAACACGCGCAGCGTCCTCTGAGGCCAGCACATCGAGCAAAGCCGCCGCTTCCGCGAATAGCCCCGCCGCGCGCGCCAGGTTCGTCTCCAACCCTGCCTGGCGCTGCGACCACAGCGGTAACAATTCATGGCGCAGGAAATTACGCGTGAAACGCGTATCACGATTGCTCTCGTCCTCGATCCATTCGAGGCGATGCTCTCGAGCGTAAGCCTCGATCTCGTTGCGCGATACGTCGAGCAAGGGCCGCAGAATGCGACGCGCATCGTCGCGCGCGAGCATCGCGCCCACACCATGCACACCCGTGCCTCGCATGAGGCGATGCAACACCGTCTCCACCTGATCATTGCGGTGGTGCGCCAGCACAATCCAATCGGCATCGACCTCCGCAAACACCGCATGCCGCGCCCGCCGCGCCGCCGCCTCGAGTCCCTCCCCATCGCGCTCAACCTGCACGCGATGCACGGCCAGCGGCACACCCAACTCCGACGCTACGCGCTCGCAATGCGTCGCCCACGCATCCGCATGCGGACTCAGTCCGTGATGCACATGCACTACAGACAACGAGAATCCAACCTGCGGCGCAAGTTGCGCGAGTACATGCAACAGCACCGACGAATCAAGGCCGCCACTGAAACCAACGCACAAGCGCTGACCTGCGTAACGCTGAAGTGTGGCTTCGACCTTTTCGGTCAATGACGTTAGCATAATTTGATATCAGGGAGATTCGTAGGGTAGGCACGGCGTGCCCGCGCGTCAGGTCAATGATGACGCAATCGCGACGCGTGAGCTCACCACGCCCAGCCTACTTATAAAAATTCATTTTGCATATGTATGTGAATGCGGCAGCAAGCGTAGCGAGCGGCTCAAGGTTGAAACGAGAAGCGCAGACGTATGTTTTATACGTCGAGCATCACAGTTTCAAGATTGTGCCGCGCAGTAGCTTGATGCCGTATTCAGGCGGCGACTTCTTTGAACTTGCCGTATCCCATCAGGCGCTCGAAACGTTTTTCGATCAGCACTTCGATGCTGTATTCGTTGAGTTGGCGCAGCGATTCTTGCAATGCGCGCTTAAGGGTTTGCGACACAGCGCGATAGTCGCGATGCGCGCCGCCGACGGGTTCGTTAACGATGCGATCGATGAGACTCTGCGACTTGAGGCGCGCGGCAGTAATTCCCATTGTCTCCGCCGCTTCGGGCGCTTTGTCCGCGCTCTTCCACAAAATGGACGCACAGCCTTCCGGCGAAATCACCGAGTAGGTTGAAAATTGCAGCATGAGCACTTGATCGCCCACGCCAATGGCCAGCGCTCCGCCCGAACCGCCTTCGCCGATGATG
>DASUGV010000292.1:0-4247 GCA_036273835.1 Rhodocyclaceae bacterium | reverse complement strand
ATGGATACGAGACGACCATTGCCATCCGCAAGGCAGAACAACAAAGCGGCGCTCACGTACCCATCGTTGCCATGACCGCCAACATCAACAATGCAGACGTCGAACGCTGTCTGGCGGCCGGCATGAACGATCACTTGGCCAAGCCTTTTACGCTGGAAGCGGTGCGCGCAAAGTTGCGGCGCTGGTTACCGTTGGCGCACGCGAAGCTCACGACGGGGCCCATGGAAGATCTGCCGCTGCCGCTTGTTTCGGACGAAGCAATCGATCCGGCAGCACTCAAGCGACTACGCGAAGCGTTGGGTGGCGCGTTGGGCGAGGCCGTTCAGCCGTTCCTGGAAGATATGCCAGGCACATTATTGCAAATGCGCCAGGCTTTATCGGAAAACGCCATGTCGGCATTACGCGAATCCTTGCACCGCGTCAAAGGCTCGGCGGGCAATCTGGGCGCCATGCATCTGGCAGCAACCGCCAAGGAAATAGACGTGGCAGCCGAGGCCGGCGATTTGAATGCTATTACGCGTTTACTCGAGCGCTTGAGCGCGGAATATGATCGCGTCGAGAATGCGCTGCGTCGCGTCGTGTCAAATCCGGAGCCCGTCGCACACGATCGTATGCTCGAATCGGCCCGCGTTCTGGTCGTGGACGACGACCGCAGCACACGCTCTGCGTTGCGTTACGCATTACAGCTCAGCGGCTTCCAGGTCGATGAGGCCGTCAATGGTCAAGACGCGATTGCCACACTGGAACGCATCGCACCGGATGTAATACTGATGGACGCAGTCATGCCGGGCCAGGACGGCATCGTCACATGTGCGCTCATCAAGGATTTGCCGCATGCCCATGACATTCCCGTCTTGATGATCACCGCGCTGGATGATAGACAATCCATCGAACGCGCATTCGCCGCCGGCGCCAGTGATTACATCACCAAACCATTGCATTTCAACGTCGTCGTGCAGCGTGTCCGGCGCACGGTAGAAGCCTCGCGCGCCGAGCAACACGTGCGTCATCTTGCTTACAACGACACGCTAACGGGTTTGCCCAATCGAGCCCTGTTTCATGATCGGCTCAAGCGGCAGATCGAGCAAGCCAAGCATGACAGCGCCATGATAGCGGTGTTGTTTCTCGATCTGGATCGCTTCAAATTCGTTAACGATTCGCTCGGTCACGAAATTGGCGACCGTTTGCTCGCCTCCGTAGCACAACGTATCAAGAATTGCGTACGTGCCGGAGATAGCGTGGCCCGTCTGGGCGGCGATGAATTCACCGTCGTGCTCGAAGAACTGCATACGACGGCAGCCGCTGCCACAGCCGCACAAAAAATTGCACTTGCGCTGGCCGAACCGTTCGTCGTTGACGGCAACGATATCTTCGTCACCACCAGCATCGGCATATCGGTCTATCCGGCGGACGGTAAGGATGTCACCACCCTGCTTCGCCATGCCGACACCGCGATGTATCAGGCCAAGCGTAGCAATCAGGGCTTCCGGTTTTATGACTTCAGCATGGACGCCAAGGCCGGCGATCATCTCCGTCTCGAAAGCGCACTGCGCCGCGCTCTGGAGCGCAATGAACTCAGTCTCCACTTCCAACCCGAAATGCATACCGGAAACGGCAAGCTGTTTTGTGCCGAAGCGTTATTACGATGGAATCTTGCGGATCACGGCATGATCTCACCGGTCGATTTCATTCCACTAGCCGAGGAGACGGGTCTTATCGTTCCCATCGGCGAATGGGTCTTGCGCACGGCGTGTCGACAAATCAAGCAATGGCTTGACCACAATGCACAGGCCGTACGCATCGCCATCAATCTGTCGGGCCGTCAGCTGCAGGATGGCCGTTTCGCAAAACTGGTAGAAAGCGTACTGGACGAAACACAACTGGACCCTCGTCATTTGATTTTCGAGATCACCGAAAGTGTGTGGATGGAACAGGCCGGCGAAGCGTTATCCACTTTGCATCGCTTGCGTCACTTGGGCGCGCAACTGGCTATCGACGATTTCGGCACCGGCTACTCCTCGCTGAGCTATCTGAAACGCCTGCCCGTGAATATTCTTAAAATAGATCGCGCATTCATCAAGGACATCGTCGACGACTCCAGCGATGCTGCCATCGTGCGCGGTATCGTGGCGCTCGCCAAAACATTGAAACTCGATGTCGTCGCCGAGGGTGTCGAAACAGCGGCGCAATTGCGCATTCTTCAAGATATTGGATGCGACTACGTGCAAGGCTATCTGCTCAGCAAGCCACTTCCCGCCGAGCAATTTGCCGAAACCATGCTGGTAATCAAGCAAACCATCTAAGCAAAAAAACTTTCCAGTTGCTCGAATACGCCGTGATCTGCGCCATGGCGGTGCACCGCCAATACGTCCTCCAGCTTTTTCACCTGGCTGATCATCTGCGGCAGACGACCGTCTTCGAGTACAAGCAACCATATGCGGCTTTCGCTGCCGTCACCCAACGGCATGCATAATATGCCTTCGACATTGAACCCGCGCCGGGCAAACAGGCCGGATACATGCGACATGACGCCGGGATGATTTCTCACCGACAGTTCAAGCACCGCTTTCGGAGCGATAACGCATGTGCGCATGTCAACCTCCTATCATTTCAGTATTGGCGGCGCCCGGAGGCACGATAGGCAGTACCATCTGACCTGCGTCGATCGAAGCGTGAATCAAACATGGGCCACGGCGTGAAAAAGCCTCTGCCAGCATGGCGCGTGGGTCGGCGGTGTCATTCAAGTCGTAGCCGCGCAAACCAAAACCTTCGGCGATCTTTACGAAATCGGTTTGAATGCGAGTGTCGACGGCAAAAATGCGTTTCTCATAGAACATTCTCTGCTGCTGATGCACCATCCCTAGCGATCGATTGTTCATTAGGACGATTTTTACGTCGACGTCTTCTTCCGCGGCCGTGGCCATTTCCTGGATGTTCATTTTTAAACTGCCGTCGCCGGAAAAACACACGACCTTGCGATGCGGTTCTGCCAGCGCTGCGCCGATGGCCGCCGGCAAACCGAAACCCATGGTGCCCAATCCTCCCGAAGTCAGCCATTGACGAGGACGGCGCAAGGGATACGCCTGCGCAACCCACATCTGATGCTGCCCCACATCGGTCGTAATGATGACGTCATCATCCAACAGCGATGCAACCGCACGGACCAAACCATAGTGGCTAAGCGGATTGTCGACATCCGGCATGTTGAGCGGATGACAAACCTTAAGACCCGTCATGCGCGACAACCATTGCTTGCGCTGCTTGACCTGCACAAGCGGCAAGAGCTGCTCAAGCACACTTGCCACATCGCCATGAATCGCCACATGAGGCCGCTTGATTTTGCCCAGCTCCGCGGAATCGATATCGACCTGAATGATGGATGCATTGGGGCAGAATTTATCTGCTTTACCGATCGCGCGATCGTCGAAACGCGCGCCCAGTACGATCAGCAAATCGGCTTCGTTCAACACAAGGTTTGTGTACCGCGCACCGTGCATGCCCAGCATGCCTAACGACAGCGGATGATCGCTCGGCATTGCGCCCAGAGCCATCAATGTCATGACGGTCGGCAAACGGCCCCGCTCTGCCAAGCTCACCGCCAACGTAGAAGCATTCGCATTGATCACGCCACCACCGAGATACAACACCGGCGTTTTCGCTGCATTGATCAGACTGGCCGCACGCACCAGCAAGTCTGGATCGACGGAGGGCACCGGATCGAACGGCTTGATCGGCGGCAATTCATCCAGTTCGATTGTCGCAGCCTGAATGTCTTTTGGAATGTCTATCCATACGGGTCCAGGGCGGCCCGATTCGGCGATGCGGAATGCCTCTGTCATGACATCTGGCAGTTCGCGAACGTCGCGTACCAGATAGTTGTGTTTGGTGACAGGAATGGAAATTCCATAGGTATCTACTTCCTGAAAAGCATCGGTACCGATCATTGCCGACGGCACTTGCGCGGTGATACATACCATTGGAATAGAATCGAGTTTTGCGTCGGCGATTGCGGTAACGAGGTTGGTTGCCCCAGGACCGCTCGATGCCATGCATACGGCCGCGCGGCCGGTGGCTCGCGCTATACCTTGAGCGATGAAACCGGCACCTTGTTCGTGGCTCGCCAAAATATGACGAATGGCTTGGCTTTTCGCCAGCGCGTCGTACAGCGGAAGTGCGGCACCACCTGGAATGCCTGTAACGATGGTGATTCCCTGCTGCTCCAGCAAGCGAACGATCAACTGAGCCCC
>DASUGV010000291.1:0-11968 GCA_036273835.1 Rhodocyclaceae bacterium | reverse complement strand
GCGGCGTTCATCGCTTTCCTGCTCAAGGGTTGGTGCAACGGTATCGCTCTGGCAGCCATGCGCGGCGGGCGCGATGCCTATGTCATGTGCCGCGCTTATGACAAAGAAATGGAAGACAAGAGTGTCTATTCGCTGTCCGCTGATACGCGCGCCTACATTCTTTCCTGCGAACCCTGGCGCGAAGACGGGTTCGCACAAAAGCTGCGCCGGCAGTTCGTCAGGTTGCCGCATCAGGGAGTGAGTTCCAATGGAAGGGCATAGGACGCAAGTCGCTAGATCCTTGCTATGGACGGCGTTGGAGAGCTTCGGCCTGTGCGGCGTGTCGCTCATCTCGCTGGTGCTCTACGCTCGGGTGCTTGCGCCGCAGGAGCTGGGTATCGCGGCGCTGGCGTTGAGCGTCGTGCAATTGCTGAACGTTCCCGTCGAGATGCTGTTTCACGACGCATTGATTCGTCATAAGGAAGCGAATGCCCGCCACTATTTTACGGCATTCAGCGCTTCGGTCTTTCTCGGATTCCTGTTCTGCGCGATGACCTGGGTCGGCGCGGACGCCGTCGGACGAATGCTCAACGATCAGCGTGTCGCACCTGTTCTGCAATGGATGAGTCTGAGTCTGCCATGCATGGGATTTTCCAGCGTGGTGGTTGCCTGGCATCGCCGGAAAATGGAGTTCCGCAATCTGGCGATCAGATCGTTTGCGGGGCGCGTGCTGGGCGGACTGATCGGCATGAGCATGGCGCTGGCCGGTGCAGGCGTCTGGAGTCTTGTCGGTCAACAGGTTTCAATGGTGGCCATCTCATCGTTGAGCTTGTGGATGCTTGCCAGCGACCGCCCCAGGTTCCGCTTTCATTTAAATACTTGCATCGAGTTGGCGCGTTTCGGTGTCATGACAACATCATTGCTCTTGCTGGCCTTGTCCATTCAGCGCATTTTCGTGCTGATGGTGGGCGCATTTCTGGGCAGTCAAGTGGTGGGCTATTTCAATTTGGCATTTCGTAGTGTGGATGTATTGAGAGATCTTTTCGCGGGCGCTGTGTCCCAAATTGCGTTGCCCTTGTTTTCCAGAATTCAGGACGATCCGGTCGCGCTGGCCGAAGCGTTCCGTTCCGCAACGCAATTTACCTGTGTGCTGATGTATCCAGTATTCATCGGCCTGGCTGTCTGCTCGCGGGACATGGTGGCGGTGATCTTCGGCGCAAAGTGGATCGATGCGGCACCCCTGGTGGCCGTGATTTCTCTGCTCACGATTTACTATTTTGCGCGGATGTACGCAGTGCCGTTGATGAGCGCCAGAGGCCGTCCGCAGATACCCATGTTGAATATGGGTCTGAGCATCGTTTCCGTGGTCGCTTGTATGACGCTGTTTGGCCATCAGTCGATGTGGTGGGCTGTTGCCATCTGGGCATTCAGCATGCTGATCGCCGCGCCGGTCGATTTCCTCATGATCAGAAAATTCGTGGGCATTCCGATCGTGACGCAGGTACGCGGTTTACCGAAGATATTTTTATGCGCTTGCGGTATGGCGCTGGTCGTCATGGCGGTGCGGCACTGGATGCCGATCGAAACGCAGGCTGCCGTTCGCTTGAGTGCGATGATCATTTCCGGCGCGCTGTCTTATCCGATTTTTCTATTCGCGGTAGATCGTGGCCTGGCGCGCCGCGTAGCCGCCTTTGCGTTTTCGGTGCTCGGCAGCAGGCGCCTCGACCAATCACCCGCGTGAGGAGAGAGCAAATGAGGAAGGGATATTGAAATGCAACAGATGAACCCGACGCCGCTTGCGCAGATCGGTTGGCGATCACTGGTCCTTTCGAAAGTGAAAGGCGGCGCGTTTGGGACGTTGTTTTCCATCATCGTCGAGGATATCCGCACCCAGCGCGAGGGACTGCTCGCGCCGGGCGTGTGGATACTCATTCTGCATAGAATAGACACGGCCTGCCGCGCTATCGGATGGAGGCCGGTGCGTTATGCACTGGTACTGCCGGTCGTGATACTCAAGCGGATAATCGAGATACAGGTTGGCATCGAGCTGGCACGCTACGCGCGCATCGGCAGGCGCCTGCGCATCGAGCATTGGGGTGGTATCGTGATTCATGGCTGTGCCGTCATCGGCGACGACTGCCTAATACGCCATGGCGTCACGCTGGGAAATCGAGGCGCCGACAATCTCGCCGCGCCGATTCTGGGAGATCGTGTGGACATCGGCGCAGGCGCGAAATTGCTGGGCAAGATCGTTATCGGTAACGACGCGCGGATTGGCGCTAATGCGGTTGTCATAAAAAACGTGCCGGCCGGCGCCACCGCCGTGGGCATTCCAGCACGCATTCTCAACAAGAAAGCGGCTTCTCAGCGCGAGAAGTGAACATGCAAAAGCCGGACGCGGACCGTTTCGAAAACGACTTTGCTTCGATTATGGAGCGGACGCGCCGGGCGATTTCCAAGACATGCCTGCGCTGGAAACTGAGGAAGGTCTTCGGCGGTCTCGGTTATTCATTCATCGCGTCCAACTGCATAGGCGGCAGGTTCTCGCAGATACTAGGCGAACAATACCTGTCACCGACAGTGGGTCTGTGGTTCGCCCCCAGCGATTTTCTGCGTTTTGTCGAAAACCTCCATGCCAATCTGGCGAGCGATCCCGTGATGGACGACAAGGCATCGGCTATTCACGGCTGTCCGGTCGGCATCATCAATGACATTCGCATCGTTTTCCTGCACTATCCGAATTTCGAAGTGGCCCTGCAGCGATGGAACGCGCGCAGGAAGAGAGTCGCCGCGGACAAGATCGTACTGATTTCATCGGATCGCGACGGGGCGACGTACGAGCAAATGAAACAGTTCGATGCCTTGCCATTCGAACGGAAAATACTTTTCACCCATAAGCCCTATCCAGAGCTGCGCAGCGCGGTCGTGATCGAGGAGCGCAACGGCTCGGAACATGTTGGCGAGTTGTATTCGCGTTGGCACTTGCTGAATGCCGCATTGCCGATGCGGCTTTTGAAGAAAATGTCGACGTAGGTACGACGTAACTACGACGTTGCGTACGCGGTCAGAACGGATTGCAATTGAGCGTTTTCATTTCATCCTGCATGGCCGACTTCTGTGCCTTCAAGGTGGTCGCAACCGGATCTGATTCTTCGGGCTGTTGTCCTGCTTGCGGTTGTTGCCGCAGGTTGTCGACACTTTTCAGTTGTTCGCGAAGATCGGCGCAACGCAAGGCATTCTTTTCATCCGGGAAGGCGGAGAGGCTGACAGCGCTCAGAAGCAGCGCAACGATGAGCTTCATGAAAATCTCCGAAGACGGCTGGGCAAGCGTCACGCAAAAATGATAACGCGCTCATCGCATGCCGTATGTGCGATGGCGCACATAATCGCACCGGGCACGATTTTAGCGACCTTGTCTTCAATCGCATTCCTGAAGAAGACGATCATGGCGGCAACGAGCAAACGCATTTTATGGAAAGGCGCCATTACGTTCGGCTTGGTCCACATTCCTGTGGCCTTGCATTCGGCAACGTCCGAACAAAGTTTGAATTTTGACTGGCTGGATAAACGCAGCATGGACCCTGTCGGTTACAAGCGAGTCAACAAGACGACTGGCAAAGAAGTGACGATGGACAACATCGTCAAAGGCATCGAGTATGAAGATGGCCATTACGTCATTCTGACGCCGGAAGAAATCCAGGCCGCATATCCTAAAACGACGCAGACCATCGAAATAGAAGCGTTCGTAGCGGTGGGCGAAATTCCATTCGTATATCTTGAACGTCCCTACTACATCTCGCCGATCAACAGAGGTGCCAAGGTCTATGCGCTGCTCAGAGAGGTCCTGAAAAAAACGCACAAAGTAGGCCTTGCGAAAGTCATCATCCAGACGAAACAGCATTTGGCAGTGCTTGTTCCGTGCGGTCCCGCGTTAGTTCTGAATCTGTTGCGATGGGGCGATGAAATTCGTACTTGGGCGGAACTCGAATTGCCGCCAGAGAGCCTCAAGTCCGTGGGAATCTCGGACAAGGAAATGCGCATGGCGGAACAGTTGGTCGATGATCTCAGCACCACATGGAAGCCCGAAAATTTTACGGACTCGTTCAAAGATCAAATCATGAAACTGGTGGGCGAAAAAGTGAAAGCGGGCAAAACCGAATCGGTCACGCAACCCGAGCCGGCCGAGGCCGGCACGAGCGCGCAGATTTACGATTTGACCGACATGCTCCGCAGAAGCTTGAAAGGCGCGAAGGACGCACCCAAGTCGCCTGCGCCCGTCAAAGTCGCGAAGAAAACGCCGACCAGGCGCAAGAGCGCTTAGCGAATCATGGCCACGTCCGATCTGCTCAAGGCTTACAAGGCCAAGCGCAATTTTTCGGTGACTTCCGAACCGGCCGAAGGCGGTGTCGCGAATGAGGCCGCGTTGTCCTTCGTCATCCAGAAGCATTGGGCAAGTCGACTTCACTACGATTTCAGATTGGAACTCGATGGTGCGATGAAGAGCTGGGCCGTCCCCAAGGGACCCAGTTTCGATCCGTCGCAGAAACGCATGGCGGTGCATGTCGAAGATCATCCCATTTCATACAACACCTTCGAAGGCCAAATTCCGGCGAAACAATACGGCGCCGGAAAAGTAATCATTTGGGATAAAGGATTTTGGTTGCCGCTGGAAGATCCTCGTAAAGCCTACAAGGCGGGCAGGCTCAAATTTGAATTGCGCGGCCACAAACTGCAAGGTCGCTGGACATTGGTTCGCATGAAATCGGACGCGAAAAAGCAGGAACCATGGTTGCTCATCAAAGAAAAAGATGAATTTGCACGGCCCTTCGCCGAGTACAGCGTTGTCGACGAACTGCCCGACAGCGTCGCAGCGCTCGACCTGCCCGCACTTTCGCTACCGGACCAAAAAGACACATCGGAAACGCGCGGCGCCGTCATGCCAAAGGACGCCAAGAAGATCGCACTGCCCGAAAGTTTCCAGCCGCAGCTCGCAACGCTGGTCGATGCGCCGCCGAACGACGCGGGCGCCTGGCTTTATGAAGTCAAGTTCGATGGCTACCGGATACTTGCCAGGGTGGATGACAAACGCATTAAGCTTTTCACGCGTAACGCCAACGACTGGACATCCAAACTGCCACACCTTGTCAAAGCGCTGAGCGCGATGAAGTTGAAATCAGGATGGCTGGACGGCGAGATAACCGTTCTTAATGACAAAGGCATTCCTGATTTTCAAGCTCTTCAAGGTGCGTTCGACAGCGCGAAGACAGCAAACATTGTCTACTTTCTTTTCGATATTCCATTTTGCGATGGCCACGACCTACGATCCGCACCCTTGACGGAACGCAGACGGATTTTGAAAAACCTGTTTGACGAATCCGTTTCGGATGTCATTCGTTTCAGCGACGTCTTCGAGCAATCGGCAAACGCGGTGATCGATTCGGCTTGTCGGATCGGCCTGGAAGGCATCATCGGAAAAAGAAAAAATTCAACGTACACATCGCGCCGTTCCACCGACTGGATCAAGCTGAAGTGCAGCAGGCGACAGGAGTTCGTCATTGGTGGATACACCGATCCAAAAGGATCCAGAAGTGGTATTGGATCACTGCTGCTGGGCGTCTATGACGAAAGCGGCGCACTCAACTATGCGGGAAACGTTGGCTCGGGTTTCAATGTCAAAACGCTCAAAGACATCAAACAAAAACTCGATGCCATTGCGGCAACGGAAAACCCCTTTGCTTCGGTAAAAGGTATCGACAGAAAAGCGCACTGGGTGAAACCCAGTCTGGTGGCCGAAGTTTCTTTCGCAGAATGGACGCAAGGCAATCATATCCGCCAAGGCGTTTTTCGTGGTCTCAGAGTCGACAAGAAACCGAATGCGATCATGCGTGAGAAGCCGGTACATCCGCCAACCACATCCAAATCGAAAACTTCGTTTTCTTCCATTCCTTCCAATTTGCATATCACCAATCCGGAGCGAATCGTCGATCCTTCCACAGGCGCAAAGAAAATCGAACTGGTGCGCTACTACGGTCTGGTTGCGCCATTGATTCTCGATCACTTGAAGGGACGGCCCGTATCGCTCGTGCGTGCGCCGAATGGCATCACCGATGAACTTTTTTTTCAGAAGCATCTCGAGGCCTCCATGCCTGGCGTCAATCGGCTCGATCCGTCGTTGGATCCCGGGCATGCGCCGCTCATGGAAGTTGCAACGCTGGAGGCGCTGCTATCGGCGGCGCAAATGAACGTCATCGAGTTTCATACGTGGAACGCATCGAAAATGGCCATCGACAAACCTGACAGGATGACATTCGATCTCGATCCCGGCGAAGGTGTGCCGTGGTCAATGATGCTGACGTGTACCGAGCTGGTTCGCACGCTGCTCGATGAGCTGGGACTCGTATCCTTCGCCAAAACGAGCGGCGGAAAAGGGTTTCATGTCGTCGTTCCCATCAGACGTTTGCATGGCTGGGATGCGGTGAAAGATTTTTCGCAGGCGATCGTGCAGCATCTGGCAAAGACCTTGCCGCAATACTTCGTGGCCAAGAGCGGCCCGCGCAATCGGACCGGAAAAATATTCGTCGACTATTTGCGTAACGGGTTTGGCGCGACAACCGTCGCCGCGTGGTCGGTTCGCGCTCGTCCGGGATTGGGCGTATCGGTGCCGGTCGAGTGGTCGGAAGTGCGATCGTTGAGTAGCGCAGCACAGTGGAACGTGTCGAACATCCACACGCGGCTGGATGTCGGCAACGGTGCGTGGTCGGCATACGCCGGCGTTCGCCAAAGCTTGAGTGGCGCAATGAAGGCGTTGGGTTTCAAACCGCCGAAATAGACGACGTCCAATTGGTGAAGAAAACACGTCATGCCGGAAGGTCCGTCAATCGTCATTCTTAAAGAGCAGACCACAGGCTTTGCAGGCAAGAAAATTCTCGCGGTTGAAGGCAATAGCAAGATCGATAAAACCAGATTGATCGATCAACGTGTCCTTGCGCTGCGCAGCTGGGGCAAGCATTTTCTGATCGAATTCTCCGGTTTTGCGCTGCGCATTCACTTGCTGATGTTCGGCAGTTACCAGATCAATGCGCGTAAAGATGTTTTGCCACGTCTCGGCTTGAGATTCGCCGATGGAGAACTGAACTTTTATGCTTGCTCAGTGAAATATATCGAAGGCGCTCTGGATGACACGTATGACTGGAGCGCCGATGTCATGTCGGATCAGTGGGACGTCACGCGTGCGCAGATCAAACTTCAAGCTATGCCGGGTGCATTGGTTTGCGATGCGCTGCTCGACCAAAATATATTCGCGGGCGTCGGCAATATCATCAAGAATGAAGTGCTGTTCCGCATTCGCGTGCATCCCTTATCCACGATCGGTGCCTTACCGCTATCCAAGCTTCGTGCCTTGCTCACGCAGGCGCGGCAGTACAGCTTTGAATTCCTGGCCTGGAAGAAAGCCTTTGTTTTAAAGCAGCACTGGCTCGCCCACAATAAAAGCATCTGCCCGCGTTGTCATATCCCGTTCAGTAAAGCGAAGTTGGGAAAGACTCAACGCAGAAGTTTTTTCTGCGAAAAATGCCAGAAAAAATACAGCGTTTAACAAGGAAATGGCTTGCGGCACGACGATTGCTAGACTCATGAACTCAATACGATGATGTCATCGCGAACCGGACAAAGAATCAGAAACAGAATCGGAAATCATGTCATTGCTCTCATCGCGAACGCGTATTTCGAGGATCGTTTTAATCGGCCTGAGCGTTTTGCTGTTCGCGATTGCCGCTCTCATCGGACTTCCATTCATCGCGCCGCTGACCTGGGCGTTGATGCTGGCGGTACTTGCGCAGCCTGTCGATCGGTGGATCGCGCAACGCATTCGTCTGCCGTCTTTGGCGGCGGCATTGTCGGTCATTGCGGTCATCATCGTACTGGCGTTGCCGACCGTTTTTGTCCTCACCGAAATTACCGCGCAAGGCGCGCAAACCCTGCACGCGCTCAATGCCGGTCAAACGATGGAGCAATGGCGCGGCGCCATCGAACAAAATCCGCGTCTCGCACCCATACTGTTGTGGGTTGAGCAGCATGTCGATATCGCGGGCCAGTTCGAAAACATAGCCAGAAATGGTATGCGAATGGCATCATCGTTCATGCTCGGTTCGGCCTACGCGATAGTGGGCTGGTTGATCACGTTCTACATGCTGTTTTTTTTCCTGCGCGACAAAAAGATGCTGCTCGAAGCCGTCGCGGACTGGCTACCTTTGAGCCCGCCGGAAACGAATCGGCTGTTCAACCGTGTGCGCGATACGCTGTATGCCGTAACGTTTGGCAGCTTGGCGATATCCGCCGCGCAGGGCACGCTGGTGGGATTGGTATTTTGGTTTCTCGGACTGCCTTCGCCGTTGATGTGGGGCGGCATCATGGCGGTTTTCGCGCTGATACCGGTGGTGGGCGCGTCTTCGGTCTGGATAGTGACATCGGCATATTTCGCGTTGCAGGGCGAATGGCAGAAGATGTTCATCGTTATTGCCTGCGGCGCATCGGCTATCGCGCTGGTCGACAATGTGCTCTACCCGACGCTCGTCAAGGGCCGTCTCGATCTGCACCCGGTACCGATCTTCATCGCCGTCGTCGGCGGTGTCAGTGTCTTCGGCGCAACCGGCGTCGTCCTGGGTCCGCTTGTTCTCTCGCTCATACTTGCCGTGCGCGATATATGGTTGGCGCGTCTGAGCGAATCCTAGCTTGTTCAACCGCAACACCCGTCATTTCGAGTGTTCACGCGCGTAATTGCACTGAAAGGCGCGATATGACAATCGACTAATTTAACGCGAGCTGAAAGCTGAAATTCCAGAAAGATTGTCTGGACCAGCAAATTTGCGCAAAACAGCCACATCTTGAAATCCGTTTTTCCAAGGCCATTTAGAGTTCATAACCGAAAGCACGACAGCCAATGAGATCACGCGACCTATCGTTCTGGATGTGGGGCGACGCTCTGTCTCTGATAGAGCAGGCGGAGCGCTTGCGCCGCCATTTTCTGCGCCCTTCGGCTCGTACCAGCCCAGCGACGCAATCGTGGGAGCCGCCTATCGATGTGGTGGAAAACGCCGACGAGATCGTTGTGCAGGTGGCGCTGCCAGGCGTACCCGCCGCAGCCATCGCCTTGCGGTTCGATTCGGGTGGCGTCACTGTTTCAGGCACGCGCCGCTTTCCGGCGGAGCAGACGTCGCGCATTCACCGCATCGAGATTCCTTACGGGCGTTTCGATCGGCACATTGCTTTGCCGCTGCGTGTGCTCGAACCGCTTGCATCGGAAACAGCGGATGGTTGTCTCGTATTGACGTTCAGAAAATTAAAGGAAGCATCATGAGTATCTGGCCGACGAAACAAAAAATATGGTCTCTGGATGAAGCTCAGCGCGCCGCTAGCGGCAACCGAGCCGCAACGGCATACGCGAGCAATGCGATCAGGCGTTTGCCGGACGATGCCATGATAATCATACCCATGCGCGGCACGGTTTTATTTCCCGGCATGCTGTCGCCCATAACGATCGGTCGAGCCACGTCCATTGCCGCCGCGCAGGAAGCGGTGAAAAAGGAATTGCACGTCGGTTTTCTTTTGCAGCGCGACTCGCAGCGCGACGATGTCGGGCCCAACGATGTCTACTGGGTAGGCACGGCCGGTCCCATCGTGCGCTATATCACTGGACAGGACGGTAGTCATCATCTTGTCGTGCAGGGACAGACACGCTTTCAGGTACGCGAGTTTCTCGAAGGCTGGCCGTTCCTCGTGGGACGTGTGGCGATGATCGAGCAGCCGCCCGAAACGGGTCCGCAAGTGGAAGCGCGCTTCCTGCGACTCAAAGAGCAGTCGATCGAAGCGATCGGTCTGTTGCCCAATGTGCCGGACGAATTGACCGAGGTCATACGCCGCATCGATTCAGCCGCCGTACTCGTCGATACGGTTGCCAACCTTATCGACGCGAAGGTCGAAGAAAAGCAAGAGATTCTTGAAACCTTCGACCTTGCTCGCCGTCTCGACAAGGTAATTGCCCTAGTTTCTTCACGCGTTGAAGTGCTCAAACTCTCCCGTCAGATCCGCGATAAAACGCAGGCGCATTTCGATGAGCGTCAGCGTGAATACGTGCTGCGTGAACAGTTGCACCAGATACAGAAAGAGCTGGGCGAAGACGACAGCACGGCCAGCGAAGTCGAGGAACTGCAGAAAGCCATCGAAACCGCAGGCATGCCAGAGGACGTGCTCAAACACGCCGAGAAAGAGCTTAAGCGATTGAAGCGGATGGGCGATAGCAGCGCCGAGTCCCCTATGCTCAGGACATATCTCGAATGGCTGACCGAACTGCCATGGACGCATGCGCCGCAACCGCCCATCGACATTGCGGAAGCGCGTCGCGTGCTCGACGAAGATCATTTCGGCCTCGACAAGATCAAGCGTCGCATCCTCGAGTACCTCGCTGTGCGCAAGCTCAATCCCGACGGTAAAAGTCCTATTCTGTGCTTCGCCGGTCCGCCCGGCGTGGGCAAGACTTCGCTGGGCCAATCGATTGCAAAAGCGACAGGCCGCGCGTTTCAGCGTGTCTCGCTAGGTGGGGTGCATGACGAAGCGGAAATGCGCGGACATCGGCGCACCTATATTGGCGCACTGCCCGGCAACATTATTCAAGCGATGCGCCGGGCGGGTACCAACCACGCGCTTCTCATGCTCGATGAAATCGACAAGCTCGGCGCGGGCGGCTTCCACGGCGATCCTGCGAGCGCGCTGCTGGAGGTGCTCGATCCGGCGCAGAACCACAAATTCCGCGATAACTATCTCGGCGTCGACTTCGATCTCTCGCGTGTGATGTTCGTGTGCACGGCGAACCAGCTCGATACGATTCCCGGTCCCTTGCGCGACCGCATGGAAATCATTCAGCTCGCCGGTTACACGGAGGAAGAAAAAATACAGATCGCGCGCCGCTACCTCGTGCAACGTCAGCTCGATGCGAATGGTTTGAAGAACGATCAGGCCGACATCACCGATGCCGCGCTGGCTACCGTTGTCGCCGACTACACGCGCGAAGCGGGCGTGCGCAATCTCGAACGCGAGATCGGTTCGATTCTACGCAACGTTGCGATGCGCATTGCCGAAGACGTTGTCGATGCCGGCGAAAAAGACGCGAACGAGGCGGTCGTGAAAAAAATAACGATCGACGCCAATGATGTATTTGTCATACTCGGGCCGCGCCGTTTCGAAAACGAAGTCGCGCTGCGCACCAGCATGCCGGGTGTCGCGACAGGGCTTGCATGGACGCCGGTGGGCGGCGACATCCTGTTCGTCGAAGCGAGCAAGGTGCCGGGCAGCGGACGTTTGATTCTTACCGGCCAGCTCGGCGATGTCATGAAGGAATCGGCGCAGGCGGCGCTGACGCTTGCCAAGACCTGGATTGGCGACTCGCTCGAAAAGGTCGACATACACATTCACGTTCCGGCGGGCGCCACGCCCAAAGACGGGCCGAGCGCCGGCGTCGCGATCTTTCTTGCGCTCATCTCCTTGCTCACCGGCAAACCGGTGCGTTCCGACATCGCGATGACGGGCGAGATAAGTTTGCGCGGACTCGTACTGCCCATCGGTGGCGTCAAGGAGAAGATACTTGCGGCGATGCGCGCGGGCATCACGACCGTGATGCTGCCACGGCGCAACGAGAAAGATCTTGCAGACGTACCTGCGGAAGCCAGAGAGAAGTTGAAATTCGTACTGCTCGATCGCATCGAAGATGCAGTGCATCACGCGATCGGAGAGATCGAACCCTCACATGCGGAAGCGGCATAGCATCAATCTCTAAGCGCTCTTGTGGTGCTTTGAAGTTCGGAAGAAAGAGATCCATTTTCGGCGGGATCAACTTTTGCTGAACTTCAAAGTATCTTTCTAGGAGAAGATCATGAACGCTAAAGCCGCGAATGAGAACAGTGACGAGCCGGACGATATCGACAGCGCTTTGGCACAA